>NZ_JAXCID010000007.1:0-116968 GCF_035985125.1 Arthrobacter sp. CG_A4
TCACCCGCGCCCGTAAAAGCCATCTCCTGCTGCCCGCCGCCGCGCCCGAGCAACCCCTGATCAGCACCCTGCTCGAAGCCATCGGCAGGATCGCCTCCGCCGCGAACCGTCCCGCGGTCCTCCTGCGGGCCTGACACCGCAGCCCACGGAAGATCACGAGCAGGAAAGAAGAACACCCACGGGACCAGTGGAAGCCCGCGCCTGACCCGGCGACCCAGGGCCTCTCAGCCACGCCCGAAATCCGATTCAGCCCGCCGGGACGGCAAAAACCGCACCCAGCGCCCCGACCGCCGACCGATGAAAAATCCGGGCTAGGGCGAAAACAATTGTGGTGACCGCCGCATAGACCGGCAGGGGGGCGTCCTCGGAGCCGACCTCTTCCACGGAATAGTTATCGCCGGTTTTCGCAGTCCGCCGCTGCATCCACTGGACGATTACGGGACCCAGCGCCAGGGAGAGCAGGGCCAGCGGCCCTGCTCCGTACATCAGGTACTCGAGGTATCCGACTCTCGCTGCGGACATGATTGCCACGTTTGACCCGGCAAACGGTGCCACGGCCAGTCCGGCACAACCGCCGATGAACATCATCGAAGCTGTGGCTGATCGTGTGAAGCCCAGCCGGGCGGCGATGGGTAGCAGGATCGGGGCGGCTATGGCCAGCGCACCCGCCAAGGTCCCCAAACTGGCCACGAGCAGCCCGCTGGAGATCATGACCCCATAGATCACGCCGGTCTTGTTGTCCTCTCCCACAGTGCGCATGACACCCTTGACGATCATGGTGGCTACGCCGGTTTTCTTAAGCACTTCGCCGACGCCGGCGCCAAGCATAATGATCAGACCGATCATGGTGACGAGGTCGGCCAGGGAATCACCCAGCAGGACGCTGAATTCAACCGGGGTGGGGTGGAGAACCAGAACACCGGCCAGCAGTGCCACGAGAGTGGCGACGACAATGTCCATGCCGAGCAGGCACAGGACGGCGTAAAGGACAATGGGCAGCAGCCCCCAGAGCGTCGGAGCGCCCGACGTCAGTCCCCCCACCAGAGCTCCGAAGAGTCCGACGGCCGCTAGGGTCCAGAGGATTCGGGAGCGCAGCGGTGAAAGGCCTACGGCGCCGGTTTGTGCGTTCTTGCCAGAATCGTCCGTGCCTACTAACGGTTCCAGTTGTGTCTTTGCGCTCATAACGGCCCTTCAGCGTAGGGATCGTGCCAGGCGCACCATTTTGCGTGTGCGCACCCAACCGGCTCAACAATGGATTTGTTGTTACGACGGTAGGGCATGCCATCATGGCAAAGGATCCATCCTTTGGTATGAGATTTTGAGATAGCCTCCGTATTCTGCTGCTGCAGCCGAAGACGTCGACTCACAGGAATCCATCAGTTGGCACAGGACCTCAAACGGGCGGAAGAGGATGCAGTGACGTTTTCAAGAGCTCAAGAACACTCGGCAGCGTTTGGCGGTGACCCGCTGCATCCCGGCGTGCCTCACCGCGGGACTGACACCACGATCCTGCTTGTCGAAGACCACCCCATTGTCCGGCTCGGTCTGCGCACCGTTCTGGAAACCCAGCCGGACATGCGGATAGTAGGGGAAAGCGCGACCGAATCCCACGCGTTCGATACAGTCAGAGCCACGAAGCCCGACCTCGTTATCCTTCCCCTGCGCCTGGGCGGCGAACTCAGAGGCGTAGAACTTTGCCGGGAAATAAAGAGCGGCCCCAATGCGCCGCACGTGCTTATTTACACCTCATTCAATTCCCGCGAAGACGCCTCATCGGCTTATCTGTCGGGCGCAGATAGTTTCCTCCACAAGGGGGAACAGACGAGCAGGTTGTTGGATACGATTCGTGCCATCGCTTCCGGCCGTCGGGTCTGGATTCTCGGCCCGGAGAGCTCGGAAAGTTCGGAGCAACTCAGAAACCTCGAGCGGCGCCTGGAGAATTCAAGAATAACTTCCCGCGAACGGGAAATATTGGGCTTTATGCTGCAACGGTTCACCAACGCGGAGATCGCCAATGAACTGTTCATCGAAATCCCCACTGTAAAAACCCATGTGAGCAGCATTCTGCAAAAACTCGGTATCCGACGGCTTCAGGACCTCTTCTAGACGACCTCCCGGAAACCGGATCCTGCACGCCACGGTGGCGTCCGGCTGGTCAGCAGTCTCCCCCGCTGCTGCAGTCTCCCCCGCTATTGTTGACGTCGATGGTGAGGGTACCGCCGTCAGGCGTCTGATCCCCAAGTATCACGGCCTGAGCGATGAGAACCAGGAATGGCATCACAATAATGACTCCCTGCATCCACACCCACAAACCCATACTCGCGGGCACCAATATGGACACCACATATATGCCTGCGGAAACAATCTAGAAGACTTTCGTGCGCAAACGCACCGGGGCAGACTTTACAGCCTCACGCAATCGCAACGGCTTACGCCTCACAGCCGTGCGTGAACGCATCTCACTCCTCACAGCTTTGGTAGATGCCACTTGAGGTGATGAGCGACGTTGAGACTTAGACGGCTTGGGCATGCCCGATCCTAACCCGCGCCTTTTAGCCCATAGGTCTGGCACGGGTCGTTGGCTCGGCGTCGCCCCTGGAGCTAATCGGTCCGGCTTGGTAGCTTCAAACATGGCCATCAAAATTGAGAACGTCGGTATAGCCGTTCGCGACCTCGAAGCAACCATCGCCTTTTTCACCGACCTCGGGCTCACGGTCGTCGGCCGTGACACGGTCAGCGGCGAGTGGACCGATACTGCCGTCGGACTTGATGGCAACCACGCCAACATTGCGATGCTCCAAACCCCCGACGGTCACGGTCGACTTGAGCTCTTCGAATACATCCATCCCGCAGCGATCGAGTCGAACCCAACTCGTCCCAACGACATCGGCATGCACCGCGTGGCCTTCTCGGTCGACGACATTGATAAGGCCCTCGAGGTAGCAGCGAAGCACGGATGCCATCCGCTTCGCGGTGTGGCGACCTATAAGGACGTCTATAAACTCACGTACCTCCGCGGTCCCAGCGGAATCATCGTGATGCTCGCCGAGAAACTGAAGAAAGACTGACACCCGAACCTTTGGGACCGGGTCTCCGCCATGGTCCTTGACCCGTAGGCTGGGATTCACCTCCGCAGACTAATCTGCTTTTGCGGTCCGTGTATGCGACCTGAGAGAGAGTGTGCTGCGTGAGCGCCACTTCTTCACCCGTTCCCCCTGCCCCTCCTGCCCCAGCTCCGCCTGGTGCAGGACCCGCCCGGACCGGACGTGGCCTCGTACTCCTGGGTGTCGGCTTGGTTCTGGCACTGAGCGCTATGGTCCTGCTCGCCGTCATTATTCTCGGCACAGCGACCCTCCAGGCCGAGGCGCTGGCCCGCATCGCCAACCGCACGGTCACCTATCGGGCGGAGTTCGGGTTCGTCGAACGCAAGCTGTCGGGGCTCTCGGCCCTCACCGCCGGGCCCGGCATTCTGCTGGTGGCGGCCACCTGTTTCCTCATCCCTGGATATCTGCGCCGGCGAGGCGAAATGTACGAACTGCCCACCACCGGCCTGCGCGGCGGGTCCGTCCTCGCGATCTACCGGCCGCTCGCGCTCTGGGCGCACGGCCTCTGGAGTCTCGTTCCCCTGGCCGCCTGGGCCCTGCTGATCCTGGTTCCGCTGCGCAGCATGGCGGGTGGGGGATGGCCGGCCGGTCTCCGCGACGAAAACTCGACCGCCGTGTGGCTAGCCCTCGGCTTCTACGGGGCGGTCGCCAGCGGCCTGTTCGCGGTGATCGTCACCTCCCTCATCAAGAAGGCGTACTTTCTCGCCTGGCTCCGGCGGCATCCTGACACACAGGTGGATGAAGGAAAGGGGGCGTTCTGGCGCTGGGTGTGTTTCACATGGCGTTTTGACCTGTGGCTCGCCGGTTTCGGCGGGGCGCTGATCGGGGTGTGCTGGATTGGGTTGGAATTCGACGGTCTGCAACTCCTGACGGTCGCACTCCTGGCCGGGCTGGCGATGCTTCTGGGCGGAATTGCCGTGAGCCTTAATTACTGGCGCGCTGGCAGGCCCCTCGGCGCCGCGATATCTAACGCATGACCGCGGTCCCGTGGCCGGGCCGTGCCGCCGCCTTGGCAACGGTCACCGCGGTTGTGGTGGCTCTTTCCGGGTGCAGCAGTCTGTGGCGCTCCGATGCGCCACCGGCAGATCCCACCTGGACGTACTCGGCTGCGATGGATGCTCTCCGCAAAGTCCCAGGCGTGGAGCAATCCTTCGTGACCAGCGGGCCCGTCGGCCTTCCGAACCAGATCGAGTTAACCACCGGACTCAACCTCACCGGCGGGTACCCTGCGGAGCTGGTTCCCCAGCTGGTCGACTACGTCCTCGCCGTCGCCTGGTCGGTTCCGGTAAAGAAACCCACCACCTCCGTCTCGATCGCGTTCAAGGCGGGCGGAAAAAGCGTTGACCTCAAACCGGCCGCGGTTGCCCTCGGCTGGCCCGAGTATCCCGGGCCAGTGCTGTCACTGTCGCCCCGCGAGCTCGCGGAGCGATACGGCCCCTGGCCAGGCGACAGGCCCGCTCTTCCGGCAGATTTGGCCGCCTACGTTCCCGTGCCAACGGCGCTTACGCCGTCAACCCCAACGGCTGACCGGATTCTGCAATGACCTTAAAGCTGGATATTGCAGCCGGGTGAACTCTTCTCGACCAGGGCGGTCAACCAGGCCAATCGCAAGGAGTTCTTCCCCGCAACCACAGCCGAGGTGCCTGCCGCAGCGACGAGGCCCTGGCGCCTTAGCGTGACAGCACCCGGGCATACCTGGTTTCGGTCGGTGTCCTCGACGACGCGGCGGGGTATCTGCGCGCCGCACTGATCGGCTCTGCGTTTAAAACCTGGATGCAGTGGGCGGCGGGGATGGATCCAGTGCGGTATTTGGTGGCGGCGGGTTGAGGTGCTGCGTCTGCCAGCCACGTAGTGGTAGCGACCAGATCAAACGCTCCGGACTTGAACAAGCATCCCGAAAACTTCGCAATCGTCGCCGATATTGGCCGTTACGTAAGCTTGATCCGCCCAGAGCCGATCCGTACCTCTACGCCTCGGGAGCGACAAAAAACGTCGTGCATTTCTCTTAAACCTCCGCCACAGGAGCGGCGAACTGCGCCGCGTACAGCGCCGCGTACGCCCCGCCCGCCTCCAGCAACTGGGCATGCGTCCCCTGTTCCACGATCTGGCCGGCCTCCATCACCAGGATGAGGTCGGCGTCGCGGATGGTGGAGAGCCGGTGGGCAATGACAAACGACGTCCGGTCCGAGCGCAGCGCACTCATTGCCTTCTGCACCAGCACCTCCGTCCGCGTATCCACGGACGAAGTCGCCTCGTCCAGGATCAGAACCGACGGGCGGGCCAGGAACGCCCGGGCGATGGTCAGCAGCTGCTTCTCCCCCGCCGAAACGTTGCCACCTTCGTCCTCCAGCACGGTGTCATAGCCCTCCGGCAGGGACCGGACAAAACGGTCGACATACGTCGCCTTCGCCGCCTCCAGGATCTCCGCCTCGGTGGCGGAGGGCCGGCCGTAGGCGATGTTGTCCCGGATGGTCCCGCCGAACAGCCAGGTGTCCTGGAGCACCATGCCCATCCGCGAGCGCAGCTCGTGCCGGGACATCGCGGCGACGTCCACCCCGTCCAGCGTGATCCGCCCGGCGTCGAGCTCGTAGAACCGCATCATCAGGTTCACCAGCGTGGTCTTCCCCGCCCCGGTCGGCCCCACAATAGCCACCGTCTGCCCCGGCTCTGCCACGAGACTCAGGGAAGAAATCAGCGGCTTGTCCGGCGAATAGGCGAACGAGACGTCTTCGAACACCAGCTTGCCCCGCCCGCCGTTGGGCGCCACCGAAGGCACAGGATCCGCCGACTCCTCCTCTGTGTCCAGCAGCTCGAACACCCGCTCGGCCGACGCCACCCCGGACTGCAGCAGGTTCGCCATCGAGCCCAGCTGGGCCAGCGGCTGGGTGAACTGCCGCGAGTACTGGATGAACGCCTGCACATCGCCCAGCTGCATCGCCCCGGACGCCACCTGCAGCCCGCCCACCACGGCGATCCCCACATAGACCAGGTTCCCGATGAACGTCATGGCCGGCATGATCAGCCCGGAAATGAACTGCGCGCCGAAACTGGCCCGGTAGAGCTCTGCGTTCTTCTGCCGGAACCGTTCCTCCACCTCGCGCTGCCGGCCGAAGACCTTCACCAGCGCGTGCCCGGTGTAGGTCTCCTCGATCTGCCCGTTCAGCTCCCCCGTGTGCTTCCACTGCGCCACAAACAGCTTCTGCGAGCGCTTGGCGATCACCGCCGTGGTCACCAGCGTCAACGGAATGGTGACCAGCGCGATGATGGCCAGCGTGGGCGAGAGGATGAACATCATCACCAGCACACCCACCACGGTCAGCAGCGAGGTGACCGCCTGGCTGATGGACTGCTGCAGGCTCTGGGAGATGTTGTCGACGTCGTTGGTCACCCGACTGAGCAGCTCGCCGCGCTGGATCGAATCGAAGTAGCGCAGCGGCAGCCTATTGATCTTCGCCTCGATCCGCTCGCGCAGCCGGAACACCGTGCGCTGCACAATCCCGTTGAGGACATAGGCCTGGATCCACATAAACCCCGAGGCCAGCACGTACAGCGCCAGCGCCCACAGCAGCACGTTGGCCAGCGCGGCGACGTCGATCCCGGTACCCGGCGTCAGCGCCATAGCGCTGAGCATGTCCGCGCGCCGGTCCTCCCCCGCCGCCCGCAGGCCCGCGATCAGCACCTCCTTGCCCACCCCGGCCGGCAGCTCCTTGGACACGACGCCGGCGAAGATCAGGTTAGTGCCCTCGCCGAGGAGCCGCGGGCCAATCACGGAGAACGTCACGCTCACGACGGCGAGCGCCAGCACCAGCATTAGCCGGAGCCGCTCGGGCCGCAGCTGGCCCAGCAGCCGTTTGGCGGAGGGTCCGAAGTTCATCGCCTTCTCCGCGGGCACGTTCATCCCGGCGAACGGTCCGCCCTGGCCGGGGCCACCGCGCGGACGGGGGATGCGTTCGACGGCGGCCGTCCCGCCGGGTGCAGGGGCGCTCATGCCGCCTCCTCCGCCGCGAGCTGGGAGTTCACGATCTCCTGGTACGTCGCCGAGGTCGCCAGCAGCTCCTCGTGCGTTCCCTGCCCGACGATCCGGCCGGCGTCGAGCACCAGGATCTGCTCGGCGTCGATGATGCTGGACACCCGCTGGGCGATGATCACCAGGGTGGCGCCGGCGGTGTGACGCTTCAGGGCCTGCCGCAGCCGGGCGTCCGTGGCGGTGTCCAGCGAGGAGAAGGAATCGTCGAAGATGTAGAGCTCGGGCCGTTTCACCAGCGCCCGGGCAATCGCGATCCGCTGCCGCTGCCCGCCGGAGACGTTGGTGCCGCCCTGCGCAATGGGCGCATCCAGCCCGCCCGCCATCTCCCGGACAAATTCCTCCGCCTGCGCAATGGAGAGCGCCCGCCAGCATTCCTCCTCGGTGGCGTCGGGTTTGCCGTAGAGCAGGTTGCTGCGGACCGTCCCGGAGAAGAGGTAGGGCCGCTGCGGGACCAGGCCGATGTGGCCCCAGAGCAGGTCCGGGTGCAGTTCACGGACGTCCACGCCGTCGATCCGCACCGAGCCGGCCGTGGCGTCGAAGAGCCGCGGCATCAGGTTCACCAGGGTGGTTTTGCCGGAGCCGGTGGCGCCGATGATCGCCGTCGTCTGCCCCGCGCGGGCGGTGAAGCTGATCCCGCTCAGCACCGGCGCCTCGGCACCCGGGTAGGCGAAGCCGACGTCGTGCATCTGCAGCTCGCCGCGGCCGGTCCGGCCAGAAAAGCCGACCGGGTGCTCAGGTGGCCGGACGCTGGATTCGGTGCCGAGGACCTCGCCGATCCGGTCCGCGGAGACCGCCGCGCGCGGGATCATGATGGCCATGAAGGTGGCCATCATGACGGACATAAGGATCTGCATGAGGTAGCTCAGGAACGCGATCAGGGTGCCCACCTGCATGGAGCCGTCCTGGATCCGGAACGAGCCGAACCAGATCACGGCCACGGACGAGACGTTCAGCACCAGCATCACGGTGGGGAACGCGAGCGCCATCAGCCGGCCGGCTCGGAGGGCCGTGTCCGTGACGTCCTCGTTGGCCTGCCCGAAGCGGGCGGTCTCCACGTCCTCGCGGACGAAGGCGCGGACCACCCGGATGCCGGTGAGCTGTTCGCGCAGCACCCGGTTGACGGTGTCGATCCGGGTCTGCATGAGCCGGAACAGCGGGACCATCCGGGTGATGATCAGCCCGATCCCGATCAGCAGCACGGGCACGCTGACGGCGATCAGCCAGGACAGCTGCACGTCCTGCCGGATGGCCATGATCACCCCGCCGATACTGAGCATGGGAGCGGTGACCATGAGCGTGGCGGACATCAGCACCAGCTGCTGGACCTGCTGGACATCGTTGGTGGAGCGGGTGATGAGGCTCGGCGCGCCGAAGCGGGTCACCTCCTGTTCGGAGAAGGCCGCCACCCTGCTGAAGATCGCCCCACGCAGGTCCCGGCCCACGGCCATCGCCGCCTTCGCCCCGAAGTACACCGCGGCGATGGCGCAGCCGATCTGCAGCAGGGTGACCAGCAGCATCACGCCGCCGGTGCCCAGGATGTAGTCCGTGTCCCCCTTCGCGACGCCTTCATCGATGATGTCGGCGTTCAGGGTTGGCAGGTACAGCGAGGCGATGGACTGCGCCAGCTGCAGGACGACGACGGTGAGCAGCAGCAGCCGCTGCGGCCGCAGGTATTCGACGAGCAGTTTCCAGAGCATCCGTACTCCAAGCCACGTGTCACGCAAAGTGATTTGGAGGTCAGTTTACGTCCGGATGCCGGGAGCTGGGGTCGACTACGCAAGTACCGTCGTCAGGCGCCCCGTTCTCAGGCGGGCGGGGGTCCGGTCCGGCCGGACATCTCCTGGCCGATGAGCTCATAGAGGGCGAGCATCTCGGGGACGTCGGTGCCGGGGCATCCATCCTCATCATCAAGCCACGTGAAGACGAAGTCGCTGGCCGTCAGCAACTCATCGTCCGTGAAGCCATCCAGGCGGGCAGTGCACGAGACGATGCCGGCGAGTCCCTGCTGCCACTCCTGAGCACTCCCGCGGGAGCGCGTTTCGAGAGACACTCCCCGTCCTTGGCCGGACTGGTCTGGCTGTCCGCCGCGGACGCCGTCGAGAGTTTCCAGATCCTTCCGCAGCCCAGCGAGGGCGGCGGACTCGACGAACAGTGCAGGGCCCAGGTGCACATGGATGTGGGAACCGGCCCGCAGTTGCCGGATTCTGCCGGTGATGCCGAACAGGGCGTCCCGGGAGACACCGGTGAGGCTGCCGCCGATGTCGATGTGGACCGTGTCCCGTGGGACGTCCAGACTGATGATCGCGAGGAGACGGTGGTCCATGGATTCCGCCGACGACAGTCCCGATGCCGACGGGAAGCCGGGCCGGACTGTTCCGGTGGATGCGGACGGGAATGTTCCCAGGTGCGCTCCGGTGCTGTGGACTTCCTCGCCCGCCGGGGCGGTCCGCTGTAAAGTGCTTCCGGTTTCGGCGGGGGCTGACGCTGGCCGGCGGATCACGGTGTGGGGCCCGTTCCGGGCAGCGCCGGAGCATGGCGGATGGAGCTGATTTCGACGGCGAGGTTCACGGTGCCTCGCGGATGTCCGCCGTCGAGTTCCGAGCGAAGAGCCGCGGCGATGCTGCGCGCCAGGTCGGCGGCCGGCACGGTGCCGTCGGCTCCCACCCGGACGCTGACGGTTGTTGAGGTCCCCTCCGTGCTGAACCGGACGTACTCCGGAGATGCATCACCGGCATCCGGATCCAGTGCAGCCCGGATCCGGCGCGCCGTGGTCTTCCAGGCCGGGTCGGCCGGGTAGACGGTGTGGACGCCATCCAGGGACAGGATGAGGTTACGGAGCTGTGAGGGGTCGGTCATGATCCTGTCCTTTCGTTCCGGGCGGGGAGGATGGCCGGAGTTCTGTGATGGTGATGTTTGCTGCTGCGAGGTTGAGCTCGGAGTGGGTTGCCAGGGCGGAGAGTAGTTCGCGGCGCAGGGTCCCGGCGAGGTCCGGGAGCCGGTGGCCGTACCGGGCCGAGACATTCACGTCCAGGGTGATGGGTGTTCCGGGGACGGTGACGTCTCCGGTGAAGCGGCATTTGCCGATCATGATGCCCTCGACTGCGTCTCCGACAGCCCTGACGAGGCCGGTGAGTGCGCCCTCTGTCTGGAACAGCCGGTCGCCGGCGAGGTCCGGGGTCAGCGGGATTTTACGCCCGGCTTTCATCTCCAGGTTCAGATTGGAGAGAATGTTCTCCAGCCACGGGCCGTCGTCCTGCTCTGCCTCGGCGCGGTCAGCGGCGAGAAGTTCCTGGGTGAAGTCCTGTAGCCGCCGCAGCCCTGACAGCCCGGCCTGGCACTGCGGGCAGGCCCGGATGTGTTCGAGATCATCGGATACTCCGGAATCGAGGTATTCGCCGAGATCTTCGATGGTGCGCCCGCAGCCTGTGTCGGTGGTGTCGTTCATCGCCAGTCCTCCATCTCTTTCGCCAGCGCGGTCCGCGCCCTGGCCAACCGTCCGCGGACGGTGGCGCCGGTAATATTCAGTGCTTCGGCAATGTCCTCATAGGACTGTCCGCCCAGTTCGCGAAGCACCCAACATCGCCGCTGTTCTTCCGGCAGCGCGGCCAGCGCCCGTTCCAGTGCCCGGCTGCGCGAGCCCGCCACTGCCGACCTCTCCGGACCAGGGGCGGGGTCATGCAGGTCCGGGACATGCTCCAGCGCCGTGTGCGGCTTTCGGCGCCGCAGGACGTCCAGGGCGCGGTTTCCGGTGATCCGCATCAGCCAAGGCCGAACGGCGGCCGTGTCGCGAAGCCCGCCTATTTGTTTCCATGCCTGGACAAGTGCTTCCTGCACGACGTCGTCCGCGTCATCGTGCGCGCCGAGAATGCGGCGGGCGTAAGCACGCATCATTGAGCCGTACCGTCGTGCCAGGACCTCGAAAGCGTCCATGTCGCCGTCGCCGGCCCGGCGGGCCAGCAGATCATCGCTGGCCTCAGCGAGGGCCTCCGTACGGGCCGTGAGTGCACTCACGTTCTCCCCTTTTGTTGTAGGAGCCGGTGGTTTGTGGCGCCGTTCGCGGCGGCCGTGACGCGGTGGTCCATGGGTTTCCCGCCCCGGCCGATACCGGGCCGCGGGCGGAAACCGTGGTGGCGCGGGTTACTTGCTGAAGCCGTCTTTGAGCTTGCGGGCCGCGTTCTTGATGTTCTCGCCGATGTCGGCGGCCGCATCTTTGGCTTTCTCGCCGGCGTCTTTCAGGCCCGCAGCGGCCTGGTCTTTCTGGCCCTCGCGTTCCAGATCGCGGTCGCCGGTGAGTTTGCCGGTGCCTTCCTTGGCGGCGCCGAGGTGGTCCTGGACAGTGTTTTCTGCTTTGTCGTCGATACCCATGAGGGTGTCCTTTCCTTGTGGTTGATTGCTTGCCCGGGTGGTGGACCCGGGGTGCTCCGCCGCCCCGGGAGGCTTAGCGGACGCGTTCAGTGCCGGACAGGCTGGACCTCAGCCCGGTGGTGATGCGGATCAGCACCGGCCCCTGGTCCCCGAGCAGGTTATCGAGCCCGGCGATAAGTTCCTCGCCTGCCTCGGCCAGGTCCCGGGGGGAAACGCCTTTGCGTGCCTGGAGTGCCAGTTTGATACCGTCAGTCCGTTTCACTTTCCAGGTGGTGACCGTGGCGGCGATGATCCGGTCATCGCCCCTGGTGGCATCGCGGACGGCCGCGGAGACCAGTGATGTCCCCACGGTGGTGGTACCGGTCTGCTCCGGATCCTCCCGGTGGCTGGCCCGGTTGCTGCGCCCGCCCCCCTGGGAGACGATCCAGCCAACGAGCAGGACCATCAGCACGAGGGCCAGGACGAGGGTTGCGATGGTCCACCAGCTGATGGACGTGCCCGGGATCGGCGCGCCTGCCAGACCGGTGGTGATGTCCGCCAGCAGGTTTGCCCCTGTTGCAGTCCATCCGGCGGCGATGTCCGGGTTCAGGCCCGCCGCCGCGGTCAGCGCCCCGGCGGCGACCAGGAAGAGGCCGAGGAGTCCAAGGAGCAGCCTGTTCAGGCCGCGGTGGGTTCCACTCATATGCCCAGTGCCCCTTTCGTGCTGGTCCGGACGGTGATCCGCGGCGCGGCAGCGAGGCCGTACCGGGAGATTTCTTCCCGGACGGCGGCCTCGGCGGCTTTCGTGTCGGCCGTGGTGCCGGAGCTCGGGTGGATCAAGACGTTGACAGTGCGGTTACCGATGGTGGTGGAAACCTGTTCGGGGGCCAGCCCGGCAGCGGTGCGGGCCCGCCGCGACACGGCGGCGGCGATGACTTCATCATCGACGACGACGGCGGTCCGGTTACTCGCCAGGACGTGGCGGGGCCGGCGCCCCGCGCGCAGGGCCAAGACCAAGAAGATAAGGCCCACCAGTACCAGGCCCACGCCGGCGGCGACAAGCCCGGCCGGGATGGTGGTGACCGCGACATTCCCCATCCACTGCCCGATTTGCTCCGGTGTAGCAAGCAGTGCACGGCTCCCGGTGACGGACAGCAGGGTTTCGGCGCTCAGCCAGAGCAGGAGAAGAATCAGGGCCGACGCGGCAATGATGGACGTCAGGGCCCGCGAGCGGTGCGTTTCGCGGCGGGCGATCCGGCGGACGTGCAGCTCAGTGCTCATCGGAGTGTGCTCTCCTTTTTCTTCTCATACAGGCCGCCCAGGCGGATATCGACCCGGGCCACGGAGGCCCCGGCGATAGTCAGCGCCCGGGCGATGATTTGCGCGCGCGCCCGCCCGGCCCGCTCATACAGGGTTCCGCCCGCTGCCTGGACGGCAGCGGGGTTTCGGGCCGCCTCGGTGAGGGATGGCATCGGCAGCGCCACGTCCACCAGGACGCTGAGGTGTCCTTGATCGTCGTGGACGCGGGCTTTTACTTCGCTGGCCGGGACCCGGAACGCGCCGGCGGCTATGGCCTCGACCGTGTGGTGGAGCGCGGCTGACGTGATTCTGGTGTGTCCGGCGCGGCGCCCCGTGCGGGGCGCCGCTTGCACTGTCTCCGGGCGCTCGATGGTGCCGGCGCTCATGAGGAGGAGCGCTTGCCGCGCAATGCGTCGAGAACTCCGCCCAGATCAAGCCGGCCTTCCGCGCTGCGGCCCAGGACCGCGCCAATGGCCATAAACAGCGTCACCAGCAGGAATCCCCAAAACCCGAATGCCAGCGCCGTGATAGCCAGGGTCGCCCCGATCGCGATGCCGGTTACCATCGGGGTCACGAGACGCGCGCTTCGCGGGAGGAAGCTGCGGCCTTCTCCTCATCGGAGGCCTCGTCGTCGTCGGACGGGATGTGAATGTCCGTGATGGTGACGTTGACTTCGGTGACCTCCATGCCCACCAGATCCTCCACGGCGCCGAAGACGGCGTCGCGGACATCATCGGCGACCTTCTGCAGCGGATGCGGGTACTCCACCACAAGGGTGATGTCGACGGCCACCTGGGTCTGGCCGACCTCCACGGAGACGCCCTGGGTGAGATCCTTCTGGCCGACGGCATCGCGCAGGGATCCCATCATCCGGGCTGCGCCGCCGCCGAGGGCGTAAACGCCCGGGATGTCCTTCGTGGCGATGCCGGCGATCTTCGCCACGACACCGTCAGCGATGGTGGTGGCGCCGCGGCCGTCTTTGCCGGCCTTGGCAGGCGCCGGTGCGGACTGCGGGGCGGGCAACAGATCAGCGGGGGACTTACCCTGGGGCTGTGTCGACAAGAGAATCACTCCTAAGTATGTGTTCATAGACAGTTCTTACGTGGCGCCGGTGAGTCGCCTACAGGAATGAGACGCTGCCGGAACGGCAATCGTCACGCCATCCAGCATGTGTTCTGCGTCACACCCACCGACTTGATTGCCTCGACTACCTGCGCCGGGCGCGGCCAGAAGCTCAGTGCCGGGCCTTGCGCCGGCGTCGGATGCCGGACGCATAAAAGGCCAGCGACGACACGGCACCCAGAATCAGGGCGCTGCCGAGGATCACTGCCACCCAGCCTGAACCCAGGACGAACACAGCCGCCGCGGCGCCCAGGAGCAACAGCGGCAGCACCAGTGCCGGGATCCAGAATCCGGGTCCCCGCGATGGAAGAGCCGGGACGCCGGGTGGGGGTATGGTGCGGTGCTCGTTCATGGCAGGTCCTTTCGGTTCCCGGCGCAGTACCGGCTTGGCGCAGCGCACCCCCCGGCGCCGGACAACGGCCAGGGTGGCCGCCCCGGGGGGAACCTGTGTGACGTCTTTCACACTAGCCCTCCAAAGTGCCCGGTATCCCCTGCCGGCCGCCGAAAGATCCGCGGAATGCACTTCCCCCGGTGTCTTTTCGGAGCCGCCGGCGAAACGGACTGCTCAGATGCCAGATTGCCGTTTCCGCATTACTAAGCATGCTTGCTTTTATGCGCCGCGCAGTGTTTAGTAAGTCCGGACGCTGCGTCTAAGGACCGCGCCACCCGCACCCGCACCCCTGAATGCTGAGGAAAAAATGGAAGATACACTCAAGGCCGGCTTGGCCACCGTCGTGGAATTCGTTCCCAAACTGGTCCTGTTCCTGGTCATCCTGATCATTGGACTGCTGATCGCCAAGGCCATCTCCAAGGCGCTGTCCAAGCTGCTGCACAAGGTCGGTTTTGACCGGGCCGTGGAGCGCGGCGGCGTAAAGAAGGCCCTGGCAAACTCGTCGCTGGATGCCAGCGACATCATCGCCAAGATCATTTACTACGCCCTGGTGCTTTTTGTGCT
Source organism: Arthrobacter sp. CG_A4 (assembly GCF_035985125.1). Classification (NCBI taxonomy): domain Bacteria; kingdom Bacillati; phylum Actinomycetota; class Actinomycetes; order Micrococcales; family Micrococcaceae; genus Arthrobacter; species Arthrobacter sp. CG_A4. The sequence goes on from NZ_JAXCID010000007.1 coordinate 14,852, forward strand.
CCAGTTCGCGTTCGGTGTGTTCGGGCCCAACCCGGTCAGCACCCTGCTGGCATCGATCATCGCTTTCCTGCCCCGCGTTGTTGTGGCCATCATCATCGTGATCATCAGCGCCGCGATCGCCGCCGCTGTGAAGACCCTGATCCAGGGATCCCTGGGCGGACTCTCCTACGGTAAGGTCCTGGCCAACATCGCCAGCATCTTCATCCTGGGCATCGGCATCATCGCGGCACTGAACCAGGTCGATATCGCCACCACCGTCACCACCCCGATCCTGGTCGCCGTGCTGGCAGCCATCGTCGGCATCCTGGTTGTCGGCGTCGGCGGCGGCCTGATCAAGCCGATGTCCCAGCGCTGGGAGCAGTACCTGAACAAGGCCGAGGAAGAAGCCCCCCGGATCAAGGCCCAGGCCAAGAATGCGCCCCCGGCCACCGAGCAGATCAAGGACGCCGCGCAGAAGCACATGCCGGCGGACGAATCCAGGGGCACCGGCGCACACCGTTCCTGATCTAGACCCCGGTGCCCGGACCGGCTGGCCCGCACGGCCGGCCGGCCCGAGCACCGGGCCGAGCGGGTTTCCTGCGTGAGCCCAACAGACATCAGAAGGAGAGACATCGTGGCAGTCCCTGGCGGGTCCCCCGGCACACCCGCTCCCGTTCCGGAGAGCCAGCCATCCGGAGAACGTACCCGATGGTCCACTCACCAACTACTGTCGATGGCGGCCCGGTCCGTTGAGCGTCGATGGGACAGTTCCCTGGCCCGGCTCGGCCTAACCCATGCCGGGGTTCTGGCGCTCAAGGGCCTGGTCCACGCCGGACCGGTCAGCCAGGAAGCGCTGGCGGCGCTGATCCGGGTCCAGGCCCAGACCATTGGCCGTGTCCTCGGCCGCCTCGAATCCGCAGCCTACGTTGCCAGACGCCGCAGCCGCTCTGACCGGCGCAGCTACCTGGTAAGCATCACCGAATCGGGCCGCCAGGTACTCAAGGCAGCACAGGATTCGGAACAGAATTTACTCCCCGCCCGCTTCCGCTCCGGCTCCCTGCACCGGGAACTCACTGCGCTCATCGACGTCGACGAGCGGTAAAGCAGCCGCCACGCCGGTGTCACATGTGATGCCGCTGTCACATGTGATGCGGAGGTCCGGGCCCCGCCGTGCGCGGGATCGGCCCCTATCGCCCATCCGGCCCCTGCCCCGCCGTCGGACAGGCCAGCGTCCAGCCCGGACCGCCTGCCGCGATTGTTCCACCCGGGCGAAGTAACGGCTTCTGGCACCGCCCGAAGCCACAATCAACAGGAGAACAAAATGATCAGCACCCATTCCGGGCAGACACCCACCGGGACCCGGAGCCCCATGCTGGCGTGGCCCCTCGCCGATCGAGCCGGCTGGTCCGAGGTTGATATCCGGGCCGTGGACATGGCGAGGATTCTGGCCGCCGACGCGGTGCAGAAAACCGGTAACGGGCACCCCGGGACGGCGATGAGCCTCGCCCCGCTGGCCTACCTGCTCTTCCAGCAGGTCATGCGCCATGACCCGGCGGATGATCAGTGGCTGGGCCGGGACCGGTTCGTACTCTCCTGCGGGCACACGAGCCTGACCCTGTACGTGCAGCTGTTCCTGGCCGGCTATGGCCTGGAGCTCATGGATCTGCAGGAGCTCCGGACCTGGGGATCCCGGACCCCGGGGCACCCGGAGTACCGCCACACCCGGGGCGTGGAGATCACCACCGGTCCGCTGGGTCAAGGGCTGGGCAGTGCGGTGGGGATGGCGATGGCCGCCCGCCGCGAGCGTGCCCTGCTGGACCCGGACACGGCCGAAGGGGACAGCCCCTTCGATCACCATATCTACGTCCTCGCCTCCGACGGGGACCTGATGGAGGGCCTCACGGCCGAGGCCAGTTCCCTGGCCGGGCATCAGCAGCTTGGAAACCTGGTGCTGTTCTATGACCAGAACCGCATTTCCATTGAAGATGACACCGACGTCTCCTTCAGCGAAGACGTCCCGGCACGGTACGCCGCGTACGGCTGGCACGTCCAAACTGTCGACTGGACGCAGACCGGTGACTACGTCGAGGACATCGACGCCCTGCTCGCCGCAACCGAGGCCGCCAAAGCCGAAACGTCGCGCCCGTCCATGATTCTGCTCAACACGGTCATCGGCTGGCCCGCGCCCACGAAACAGAACACCGGCGCCGCGCACGGCGCAGCCCTGGGCGCCGACGAAGTTGCCGCCACCAAGTCCCTGCTGGGCTTCGACCCGCAGACTTCCTTCGCGGTCGACGACGATGTCCTGGCCCACACGCGGCGGGTCACCGAACGGGCCCGGGACGCCCGTGCACATTGGCAGGAATCCTTCGACAGCTGGGAAACGGCCAACCCGGACCGCGCTGACCTGCTCGAACGCCTGCAGTCCCAGGCGCTTCCGGATGGCTGGGCCGACGCGTTGCCTGATTTCGCGCCCGACCCGGCGGGCATGGCCACCCGAAAGGCCTCCGGTAAAGTCCTGGACGCTCTGGCCCCGGTTCTGCCCGAATTATGGGGAGGATCCGCAGACCTGGCCGAAAGCACCAACACCACCATGACGGGGGAACCCTCCTTCCTGCCCGCTGACCGCCAGACCCGTATGTGGCCCGGGAACCCATACGGCAGAACCCTGCACTTCGGTGTCCGGGAACACGCCATGGGGGCCATCCTCAACGGCATCGGCCTATCCAGCCTCACCCGCCCTTACGGCGGCACATTCCTGGTCTTCAGCGACTATATGCGCCCGGCGATCCGGTTGGCCGCGCTGATGCAGATCCCCGCCATTTACGTCTGGACCCACGATTCCATCGGCCTGGGCGAAGATGGACCCACCCACCAGCCGGTGGAACATTTGGCCTCACTGCGCGCCATCCCGGGCCTGGACGTCGTCCGCCCCGCAGATGCTACCGAAACGGCGGCCTGCTGGCGTGCCATCATCGAAAATACCGACAGGCCCGCGGGCCTGGCCCTGACCCGGCAGAACGTCCCGATCCTGGACCGTGGCCCGGACGGCCTGGCCGCCGCGGCCAAGGCGGCCCGCGGCGGATACGTCCTCTCCGGCAACGCCCATGAAAAGCCCGATGTGATCCTGATCGGCACCGGCTCCGAAGTCCATCTGGCCCTTGCCGCGGCGCGGACCCTGACGGCGGAGGGAATCACCGTGCGCGTTGTCTCTATGCCGTGCAGGGAGTGGTACGCCGAACAATCCCTGGCCTACCGGGACAGCGTCCTGCCGCCCACCGTCCGGGCACGGGTCAGCGTCGAAGCGGCATCCGGGCAGGGATGGCGCGAAATCGTCGGGGATGCAGGCCGCATCGTTAGCCTCGATCACTTCGGCGCCTCTGCGGACTACCAGACGCTTTACCGGGAATTCGGGATCACCGCTGACGCCGTGGCCGACGCCGCCCGCAAATCCATCGCCGACGCCGCCGCCGAACCCAGGCCGGGCGGACAGCAGCAAACCTCAGCCCCGGCCACCGGCGGAACCGGGGACCGGCCCGCGTGATTTCGCGGCTTTCCGCAACGGAGCCAGGGCATAGCACACCGCAGCCCGCCCGAATGTGAGTCACATCACCACCGTGCGGGCGTGACGATCCCCGGCGGGACCCGACTTATTTGTGTGACCGCAACGATCACGTGCGATACGGGCAACCACCCGGCCGCGGATCGGGTTCACGGACCAGGACTTTCCTCCGTGGACGGGTCCGTGCGAGCCGCCCGGCAAGCGCGGACACCATCGGAATCTGCTTTATGAGCTGCCTGACAGGCAAAGGGCCCATCCCCGGCCCGTCACCCACGATCGTTTCACCCAAGCGAAGTAACGGTTTCAGGCACCTGCCCGAAGCCACAATCAACAGGAGAACAAAAATGATCAGCACCAACGACCTCGACACCTTGCTCGCAGGAAAAAGCACCGTCTATTCCTCCGATGGGGAAAAAGTCGGCAGCATCGGGCAGATCTACCTCGATGACCACAGCGGGGACCCGTCCTTCGCCACCGTCAAGACCGGCATGTTCGGAACTTCTGAAACCTTCGTGCCCCTCGCCGAGGCGTCCCTCGACGGAAGCGACCTGCGCGTCCCGTACTCCAAGGAGCTGGTGAAGGAAGCCCCCCGCGTGGAGGCAGACGGCAGCATCACCCCGGAAGAGGAAGCCGAGCTCTACCGCCACTACAGCCTCAGCAGCCCGGGCGCCCAGACCCAGCAGACGGGCACCGCTGACCGGGACCGCGTGGCCAGCAACAAGGAGACCGAGGGGCACGACACCTCCGGACCCACCACGGACGATGCCATGACCCGTTCCGAGGAACGCCTGAATGTGGGTACGGAGAAGGTGGAAGCCGGGCGGATGCGGCTGCGCAAGTACGTGGTGACCGAGAACGTCACCACCACGGTCCCGGTCAGCCGCGAAGAGGTCGTCCTGGAGCGCGAGCCCATCACGGACGCCAACCGCGGCGATGCCATGGACGGCCCCGCACTCAGCGAAGAGGAGCACGAAATCATCCTCCACGCCGAACGCCCGGTGGTCGCCAAGGAGACCGTACCGGTCGAGCGGATCCGCATGGGGACCAAAACTGTCACCGGCGAAGAAACCGTCTCCGAGGAAGTCCGCAAGGAACAAATCACCACCGACGGCGACGACGCCCCCGCCAACCGCTAACCGCCAGGGCTTCAGTCGTCCGGCCCCGGGCTGCTGAAGACGACAGGCCGGAGGTCCCGCCCCGCACCCTGCGGGGCGGGACCACACCGGATCGCCGCCCGCATCCCTGCCCCACACAGGAGCGGCACCATGAACCACCAAACAAACTCCGCCACACCGGCACCCGGCAACGCCGGAGATGACGACGAATCCAACGCCGACGTGGACCACAAGACCGCAGCAGACGCCGCAAACCCCGCGCCTCCCGACCAACCCAGCGGCGCAGCCGCGCGGAATCCCGCGCGGAGTCCCGCGCGGAATCAAGGCACAGCCCTTGAAGAAGACGAGCAAAGCCTCGTAAGACCGGAAAACAGCTAAGCGGAGACGCTGCACCGCCCCTCAAAGCCCGGGGCTCCCCCCGAGGCCGCGGATTCCCGGAACCGCCAGAAACCCCGGTTCCACCCCGGCATCCCGTGCCGGCAGCCGGCACCCACCATCCTTGCAGCGACACATCCGCAGCACCACTACCGCGATATCAGGAGCACACCATGAGTTCGACCAGTGAAGAAATCGGCGACGCCCGCGAAAGCCGCCGGGACAACGTCCTGGCGGAAGAGAAACGGCAATTCGGCGGCATTAAGTTCGGATCGGCCTTTTTCGGCTGGATGACCGCCACCGGGATGGCCATCCTGCTCACCGCCGTCAGCACCGCCGTAGGGGCTGGAATCGGAGCGGCCAGCAACACCGATCCGGGACAAGCCGCTGCCCAGGACCCGCAGACCGTCAGCATTATCGGCGGGATCGTGCTGGCCGTAGTACTGTTCGTGGCCTACTACTGCGGCGGGTATGTCGCCGGGCGGATGGCCCGGTTCGACGGTGCCAAGCAAGGCCTGGCCGTCTGGCTGTGGGCCATCATTGTCGCTATCGTCGTAGCTATCGCTGGTGCCATCGCCGGAAGCCGGTTCAACATCCTGGCGAACCTGAACAGCTTTCCGAGGATTCCCCTCACCGAAAACGATCTGACCACCGGCGGCATCATCGTGCTGGTCGCCGCGGTCATCATCACCCTCGTAGGCGCCGTATTGGGCGGCCTCGCGGGCATGCGGTTCCACCGCAAGGTCGACAAAGCCGGCCTCAGCAGCCACTGAGTACCTGCCCGGTCCCCCGGACCGGGCAGGCCGACACCACCCCATCAACCCCTAAGATCAGGAACACGCCATGAAAAAGATCCTCCTCGCACTCGTCCCGGCCATCATCAGCAGAGTCCTGCGCGCCCGCCGGGCGAAGAAGAACGGCCCCGGGGCCGCCGGCGGCACCACCCGCTACTGACCACTCGTCCCGGCGCCCGCCTGGACCCGGTGGCCCGCCGCGGGAGTTCTGGTTTGCCCAGCATAGAAAGCGACCCAGATGCTTGATCCCGTTGGACTTATTTTCACCGCCTTGGGCGTGACCGCCCTCGCCGCGTCCGTGCTCCCCCGCCTGTTGGGCCGGGTTCCGGTCTCGATGCCGATGGTGTTTCTCGCCGCCGGCTTTGTGGCCTTCGGCCTGATCGGCGGGCTGCCGGACCCGGACCCGATGGCCAACGGAGGGCTGGTCCTGCACCTCACCGAGGTGTGTGTCATCATCTCCCTGATGGGCGCCGGACTGGCTCTGAACCGTCCCGTCGGATGGCGCCGCTGGGCCACCACCTGGCGGCTGCTGGGCATCACCATGCCGCTGACCATCATCGCCGTCGCGTTCCTGGGCTGGGCCATGCTCGGCTTGGGAGTAGCGGCGTCAGTCCTGCTCGCGGCCGCCCTGGCACCCACGGACCCGGTCCTGGCCACCGAGGTCCAGGTAGGTGAACCCGCCGACTCGGAGGAAACCCAGGACGACGAAGCCCGGTTCGCCCTGACCTCCGAAGCAGGCCTCAACGACGGGCTCGCGTTCCCGTTCACGTATTTGGCCATCGCCATCAGCACCGCCGGGGCAGCCCCGGCCGCCTGGCTCACAGAATGGCTCCTCCTGGACGTGTTCTGGCGCATCCTGGCCGGAATGCTCGTGGGCCTGACCGTAGGGTGGGGACTGGGCAAACTGTTCTTCTCCGCCAGGTTCGAGCGGCTGCGGCTGTCCGAAAACGCCGAAGGATTCGTCGCCCTCGCGGCGACCTTCCTGGCCTACGGCGCGGCAGAACTGATCGAGGGCTACGGATTCCTCGCCGTCTTCGTCTGCGCCTGCACCATCCGCGCGGCCGAGCGCAGCCACGGATACCACGGCGTCCTGCACAGCTTCGTCGAACAGATCGAACGGCTCCTCACCGTCGCCATCCTGGTCCTCCTCGGCGGAGCCATCGCCCGCGGGCTCTTCGCCGGCATTGGCTGGCCTGAAATTGCCCTGGCGTTGATCTTTCTCTTGGTGATCCGCCCCGTGGCGGGGTGGCTCGGGCTGCTCGGCGGGAAAACCGGGCCCCGTGAGAGGTCCGTCATCGCCATCTTCGGTGTCCGCGGTATAGGCACGTTGTTCTACGTCGCTTATGCCCTGCAGGAAGGGTCCTTCGCCGACGGCCAGCGGCTGTGGGCCATTGCCGGGCTGATCGTCACCGCCTCCATCATCCTGCATGGCATCAGCGCCACACCCGTTATGGCGTACCTGGACAACCGCAGAAACAAAGCAGCCGCAAGGATCACCGGAGAGCAGCGCAACGCCCCCACCACCGCGGTCTGAGAACTACCCCGACGCCGGGCGCGGAACCACCCTGCCAACGGCCCCGGCCGCCAGCGGCCGACGTCGAAAGTTCCGCCAAAGTTAATCCCGGAAACCTTGTAAATAGGGGTGGCGCCGGCGCCCGCGCAGGGGCAGGATAAGAGGCAGAGGACCGGGTCGATCGTCACGCGCCGAGGACACCGGGATGCAGCCCCCACAAAAAGCTTGGTAGGGCCGCCTCGTGCAGGAGCAACACATGTCCACTCGAACAAGAAACGGAGTTGGCCCGGCGGGAGAGGAGCCCGCAAGGCCGGCACCGTCCAGCAGACCGCCCTGACGGGACTCCGGACGTCACCGCACGAACCGCGTGCCGCCGAGAGCGGCTGTGTCATGACCCTTCCCGGGGCGATCGAGGCTGCTGGGGCCCCGGACTTCCTCCCAGCGCATCCGCAGGAGACGCCGCAGAACCGGTCCCGAACTGGGCAACCCCCTGAGGCCCCCGTGATCCGCATCCTCATTGCCGAAGACGAAGAACGCATCTCCCGGTTCATCGAAAAGGGCTTGCGCGCGGCCGGCTACGTCCCCACCGTGGTCGAGGACGGGGTCACCGCCGTCGACTACGCCTCCAGCGGCGAGTTTGATCTGCTGCTGCTCGACGTGGGACTCCCCCGGCTGGACGGCTTCGCTGTGCTTTCCGTGTTGCGCCAGAGCCACGTGAACATTCCGGTCATCTTCCTCACGGCCCGCGGATCGGCCGCGGACACGGTGGCCGCACTGGAGGGCGGCGCGGACGACTACATGGTCAAACCGTTCCGCTTCGAGGAACTCGTGGCCCGCATCCGGCTCCGCTTGCGGCCCGGCGAAAACGGCGATTCGCCCCAGGGCAGCATCGTGCGGTACGGCAGCCTGGAACTGAACCTGCACACCCGCACCCTCAGGGTGGGCGAGAAGACTGTCTACCTCTCGGCCCGCGAGTTCTCCCTGGCGGAAATGTTCCTGCACCATCCGGGCCAGGTCCTGAGCCGGCAGCAACTCCTCAGCCACGTGTGGGGCTACGACTTCGACGGCACCTCCAACGTGGTGGACGTGTATGTCCGTCAGTTGCGGCAGAAGATCGGCGCGGACCACATCGTGACAGCCCGCGGCGCCGGATACCGCCTGAGCTAGGAAGGTGACACCGTGACGTCCAACGTCAGTCCCATCCGCGAAGGCGGCCAGCCGCCGCCGTCGGCCCCAACTGCCTCAAGCGGCGAGGCGGACCAGTCAGGCTGGAGCGCGAGGGTCCATTCGGTGCGCTTCCGGGTGGTGGCCGCCATGCTGGTCATGATGTTTGCCGGGCTGGTCACGGCCGGACTGGTCACCTTCGCGGTCCAGTTCCAGGAATCCGACGCCCGGGTTGACCAGGCCCTGCTGGACAAGGCCAATGCCATCGTCAGGCTCGTGCCGATCACCAGCAGGATGGACGGGGAAGCCTTCGACAAGGGACTCCACAAGGTCGCCGAGGACATCGAACCCCGCAGCAACGAAGTGATGGCCGGCATCATCGACGGCAGGGTCGGCTGGACCGTGGATGGAAGCCCCGAACAGAACCTCCTCGACAAAGCCATGTACCCCGGGGCCATCGGCCTGCGGAGTGCCGCCGGCGCCGCCTTCGGCGACCTGACGGCCAACGGGCACCCCTTCAGGACAGTCGTCCTGCCGGTGAAGGGACCCGCCGCAAGGGTTGCGACGTACCTGCTGGTCGGCCGGGACACAAATGACCTGCGGGATCACCTCGCGTCCTCGGTCCACACCTATGTGCTGGTGGCCGCCGGAACGCTGCTGGCCGCCGCGGTGCTCGGAAGCGTGGTGGCCGGCCGGCTGCTGGACCCCCTCCGCCGCCTGCGCGAAGCCACGCAGGTGGTCAGCCATGAGGACCTCACCCAGCGCGTGGAAGTGCGCGACGGCACCGACGACGTGACGCTGCTGGCCAAGACATTCAACACCATGCTCGAAAGGCTCGACGAGGGCGCCCAACAACAGCAGCGCTTCCTCGACGACGCCGGCCATGAACTGCGCACACCCCTGACCATTCTCCGCGGACACCTGGAGCTGGTGTCCGTCCATGACCCCGAGGATGTCTCGGCCACGAGGGACATGCTCCTCGAGGAAGTCGACCGGATGCAGCGCCTGGTGGATGACCTGCTGCTGCTGGCCAACGCCGGCCATCCGGACTTCCTCCGCAAGGAAGCCGTCCGGATGCCCGATTTCCTCCACCAGGTGATGGACAAGATCCATGTCCTCGCGGACCGGCACTGGGTTATCGATGAAACCGCCGACTCCGTGGTGGACGCCGATCCGCAGCGGCTCACCCAGGCCCTGGCCCAGTTGGTCGCCAACGCCGTCAAGTACACCGATCCCTCCGCCACGATCGCGCTGGGTTGCAGGAGGGAAAGTTCGACGCCGGTGGACGGCTCCCGGCTGCCGGGTTCGGACACCCTGCTGCTGTGGGTCCGGGACACCGGCCCCGGCATCGCGGCGGAGGACCAGCAACGGATCTTCGAGCGCTTCGGCCGGGCCCACTCCGGCCGCGGGCAGGAAGGCTCGGGGCTGGGCCTGGCGATCGTCTCGGCCATCGCCGAAGCGCACGGGGGCGCAGCCAGCGTCGAGTCCGACCATGGCCGGGGGGCATCGTTCATCATCCGGATGCCGCTGCAGTCCGTCGGTGCCCGGCTCTGACCCGGGCACCCGCCGTCGTACTTTCTTTTGTGAGAATTCCTTAGTGAGAAATTCTTCATGAAGAATTTTTCATTCCCGCCTCATCAATTCCTCACTTTTCCGGCGCACTCTGAGACCAGAGACCAGGACGCGGAGCCGGGGAGGATTGCTGTGGAGCCAATGCGGATAGTGCTTTACTCCCATGATTCCGTGGGACTGGGCCACGTGCGCCGGAACCTGGCCCTCGCCCACGCGCTCAGCAACCAGCTCCCCGGGCTCACGGGCCGCCCGGTCACCGGCATCCTCATCACCGGCACCCCGCACGCCCCCGCCTTCGCGGCGCCGGCGGGCTGGGACTGGGTGCTTCTTCCCGGCATCGGGAAAAGCCCTGACGGCTACCGGCCCCGCAACCTCACCCTGCCCATGGCCGAACTGGTGGCCCTGCGCGCCAGGCTGCTGCACGGCGTGCTGTCCGGATTCCGCCCCGACCTGATGATCGTGGACCGCCACGCCACCGGAGTGCACCGGGAACTGGAATCCGCACTCCGGCATGCCCGCGCCGCCGGCCCCGTGCGGGTAGTGCTGGGACTCCGTGAAGTCCTGGATTCCCCCGGTACTGCCTTCACCGAATGGGCCCGCTGCGGGGGACCCCGGGTGGTCCAGGACCTGTTCGACGCGATCTGGGTCTACGGCGACCCTGCCGTGCACGACCCCGTGGCATCCGGTGAGATCCCGTTCGCGCTGCGGAAGCTCATCCGCTACACCGGCTACCTGGCAGCCGGCCGCCCGTCCGTGTCCGGGACGAACTGCATGCCAGGACCGTATTTCATGACCACAGTCGGCGGCGGCTCGGACGGCTATGCCCTGGCGAGGATTACTTCCGCCGCCCCCGTGCCGGCCGGGCTGCGTCACCTGGTCGTTGCCGGCCCGCAGATGCCGGCCGGCCAGCTCAGCGAGCTCCAGCGGCATGCCGGGCCCGGCGTCACAGTGGTCTCCGCCGTCGATGACATCGTTTTCCACATCCGGCACGCGGCCGCGGTCATCGCGATGGGTGGCTACAACACGGTCTGCGAGATCATGAGCACCAACGTGCCGGCCCTGATCGTTCCCCGCAACCAGTCCCGCGCCGAGCAGCGCATCCGGGCCCTGGCTCTGGCCAAAGCCGGCTACCTGGACCAGCATGACATTGAGACGCTGACGCCGCAGTTCCTGTCCGGCTGGCTGTCCGCCCGGCTGGGCACAACGGTGGACCGCCGGCGCGCGGTCCTGGATGGACTGATCCGCGTTCCGCAACTCGCCGCCCAGCTGCTGCAGCCCGTTTTCCAGGCGGACGACGTCGACGCGGCCGCCGCTTCGAAGGACGGTGCCGCCCGTGTTGCCGTCTGAACCAGGCATTGCCTATGTCCTGAAGATGTATCCACGCTTCTCGGAAACGTTCATCGTTTCCGAGATCCTGGCGCGGGAAGCAGCCGGCGACCGGATCGAGATCTTCTCCCTCCGCCCGCCCAACGACCCCCGGTTCCACCCCCAACTCGCCCGCGTCCAGGCGCCGGTGACGTACATTGAGCGGGCGCCGAAAACAAGTGAGGCCTGGGAATGCTTCCGGGCTGCCGACGCCGCCGGACTCACCACCGCCCTGGCCCTCAACTTCGCCGCGCTGGCAGCCGCCGAACCGGACGACGCGGTCCAGGCCATCAACCTCGCCGCCGCCCTACAGCACCGGAACATCCGGCACATCCACGTCCACTTCGCCTCCGCCGCCACAAGCGTCGCCCGGCTGGCCTCGGCCATCACCGGCATCCCGTACTCCTTTACCGCCCATGCCGTGGACATCTTTGCCAGCTCGGTACGCAGCGATGACCTCCGGCTCAAACTCGAGCAGGCACACCATGCCATCACCATCAGCGAGTACAACCTGCGCTACCTGCGCCGCAGCTTCCCCACGTCCACCGCCCGCCTCCACCTGGTCCGCAACGGCCTTGAACTGGAACGATTCCCCTACCGGGATCCGCGGCCGCTCGGCGCCACGGTGCGCATCGCCGCCGTCGGCCGGCTGGTGGAAAAGAAGGGGTTCCAGTATCTGCTGCCGGCCGCCGCCGAACTTCTGGCGCAGGGACTCAGGCTGGAGCTGCGCATCGCCGGAACCGGGGTTCTGGCCGAAGAGCTGGCCGCCGGCATCGAAGTGCTCGGGCTGGGGGAGCACGTTCAGCTGATTGGACCGCAGACCCAGGACCAGATCCACGAGCTGCTCTATTCCGCCGACATCTTCATCGCCCCGTGCGTGGTCGGCGCCGACGGAAACGCGGACGGCATGCCCACCGTGCTGCTCGAAGCGATGGCCACCGGGGTCCCCTGCATCAGCACAGCCGTCACCGGGATCCCGGAAGTGGTCCGCACCGGATCCACCGGACTCCTGGCCAGGCCGGGAAATCCGCACGCGCTGGCCCGGGCCATCCAACGGATCAGCGCCCCCGGCACCAACAGGGTGGTCCTGGCCCGCAACGCCCGCGCCCTGATCGAGGAAGACTACGACGCCCGCCGCCAGGCGGAGATCCTGCGCTCCCTCTCCCGCTCCGAACTGCGGGTGGCGTGATGCGCGTGGCCTACCTTTGTGCAGACCCCGGGGTGCCGATTTTCGGTACCAAGGGCTCCTCGGTGCATGTCCAGGAAATCGTCCGTGCCTGGCGCGGGACCGGCGCCGCGGTCACCGTCTACTGCGTCCGCAAGGGAACCGACCGGCCCGCCGACCTGGCCGATCTCGACGTCGTCGAGGTCCGGCCCGAGAACGCCTCCGGGCCGGGCCGCGAACAGGCGGTGCAGGACGCGGCGCTAGCCCTCGTGGACGAAGTCCTGCACCGCGGCTGCAACCTGGTGTATGAGCGCTACTCGCTGTTCAGCCCGGCCCTCTCGGTGGTGGCCCCCGTCCTCGATGTTCCCTCCGTGCTTGAGGTCAACGCCCCGCTGATCGAGGAACAACAGCGGTACCGCGAACTGCTGGACGTGAGAAAGGCCGAGACCGTGCTGCGCCGCAACGCCGGAACCGCCGATGTTGTGGCCTGCGTCTCGGAGCCGGTGGTCCGCTGGGTGCGGGACAGGGTTCCGACAGCCAGGGCCGTGCTGGCACCGAACGGCGTCAACGTCGACCGCATCACCCCCCGCCGCCCGGGCCGGCGGCATCCCGGCCACCTCACCGTGGCCTTCGTGGGCACGTTGAAGCCCTGGCACGGGGTTTCCGGCCTGATCCACGCCGTGGCGCTCGCCAATGAGCAGGCCGCCGGGCCGGACCGCCGTTGGCAGGTGCGGGTCATCGGGGACGGACCCGGCCGGGTGGACCTCGAACGCTTCGCCGCCACGCTGGGCGTCGACACGGACTTCACCGGCGCGGTGCCGCCCGCTGCCGTGCCGGCCCTCCTGATCGAGTGTGACGCGGCAGCCGCGCCCTATCCGCCGGAACAGCCCGGCCGCGACGACTATTTCTCCCCGCTGAAGGTGTATGAGTACATGGCGGCAGCGATGCCCATCGTCGCGAGTGCCGTGGGCCAGATCCCCTCCATCCTGGCGGACGGCCGCAGCGGGATCCTGGTACCGCCCGGCAAACCGGCGCCCCTTGCCGACGCCCTCACCCGCCTAGCCGATGACCCGGACCTGCGGGAACGGCTCGGCAGGCAGGCCCGGACGACGGCGGTGGAGCGCTACAGCTGGGCTGCCGTGCTGTCCGGCATCACCGCGGCCATGCCGCCCGCACGGAGGATGGCCGTACAGTGAGCTCGTCATCCAGGACCCCCGGCTCCCGGCATGCGTCCCCCAGGGCTGCACCTGCATGGCGGCGGCGGAAGCGCCGCCCCGTCAAGCCGGCGTCAGGGCTCCGCCGCACCCTTCGCTGCGTCCGCCCGCATCTTCGCGAGCACCGGTTCCTGATGGCCGGCGGATTCCTCGCGCTCGCGGCGGATGTGCTTCTCCGCCTGCTGGAGCCGTGGCCCGTGAAGCTGGTCATCGACGCCGTGTCCCGCTCGCTGGGAGCCGCGATTGCGAAGCCGGGCCGCCCCACCATGGATGCCAGTGCCGAGACGCTGCTGCTCTGCGGCGGCGCGATCGTGGTCATCAGCGTCGTGCGTGCCATCGCCAACTACTGGTCCGCGGTGTCGTTTGCCCTGGTCGGATCCCGGGTGGCCGCCGATCTCCGGGCCCGCACGTTCCGCCATGTGCAGGGCCTGTCGATGCGGCACCACACCCGGGCGTCCTCCGGGGACACCGTGCAGCGCCTGGTGAGCGACGTCGGCCGGCTACAGGAGGTCGCCGTCACCGCCGGCCTGCCGTTGGTGGGCAACATGGCCACCCTCGTGGCCATGACCATCGTTATGTTGTGGCTGGACCCGCTTCTTGCCCTGGTGGTGTTTGTGGCGGCCGGGATCTTCGCCCTCCTTTCGCACCGCAGTTCCGGGCCGATCACCGCGGCGGCCGGCAAATCACGCAAAGGTGAAGGAGCCCTGGCCACCACCGCGGGACAGACCCTTGGCGCCATGCGGGAAGTCCAGGCCTACGGACTGGAAGACACCATCAGCTCCAGCTTCGGCAGCAGCAACAAGGCCGCCCTGGGAACGGGCGTCGTCGCGCTGCGGCTGGCCGCGAGCCTGGAGCGCAGAACCGACGCACTGATCGGCGTCGCCACCGCCGTCGTGCTGGCCGGGGGCGGCTGGCGGGTGATGGAGCAGTCCATCACGCCCGGTGACCTGGTGGTCTTCCTGATGTACCTCAAAACCGGAATGAAACCGCTGAAGGACCTTGCCAAGCAGACCGGCAGGATCGCCCGGGCCACGGCGTCCGGGGAGCGCGTGGCGGACCTGCTGGAGGCACAGACCGATCTGCCCGAGGCCCCCGGTGCCCGCCCGCTGATCACCCGGAACCCGGACATCGACTTCGATAACGTCGCCGCCGGGCACGGCGAGGGAACCGCCGTGCTGCACGGGATCAACCTGCGCATTCCTTCCGGCGAACACGTGGCCATCCTGGGACCGTCCGGGGCAGGTAAATCCACTTTGGCCAGCCTTGTGCTGCGCATGATCGACCCGATCTCCGGGATGGTCCGGGTGGGCGGCGAGGACCTGCGGGAGCTCCAGATCGCGTCCGTGCGCGCCCACGTCTCGATCCTGCTCCAGGACTCCGTCCTCTTCGGAACCACCGTCCGGGAGAACATCCGGTTCGGCCGCCTCGATGCCACCGACGGGGAGATCGAAGCCGCCGCCGCCCTGGCCCAGGCCGACGGCTTCATCCGGGCCCTCCCAAACGGCTACGACACGGTGTTGGGTGAGGCCGCCAAGGACCTCTCCGGCGGCCAGCGGCAGCGGCTCGCTATTGCCCGCGCCATCCTCCGGCAGGCGCCGATCGTTATTCTCGACGAGGCGACAGCCGGGCTGGACCCCGCGTCCCGCGATTCGATCCTGGACGCCCTGCAGGTGCTGACCCGCGGCAGGACGTCGATCACCATCACCCATGACGCCTTCGCCGCCCGCGCGTGCGACCGGATCATCTGGCTCCAGGACGGCCGCATCATCGAAGAGGGGCGTCCGGCGGAGCTGCTGCAGGACCCGGAGAGCCACTTCTCCCGGTGGATGGGCGGACCGCCCAGCCCGCCCGCCGGCGCGGAGACGGCTGCGCTCCCTGACGTGGAGGTGTCCACATGACCCTGACGCAGACCCGGCCGCGTGACGCCGACCTGGCGCTCGCGGCCCGCGACGACGCCCTTCCCTGCCTGGCCACCGTTCTCGACGACGACCGGCTGTCCGGGCTGGCCGGCGAGCAACTCCGTGTCACCCGGGTCCGGTACAAGCCGCGCACCTCCGCGCTCGTGGCTTTTGTCCGCACCCGCAACGGCCACGAGGACTTCGGCTGGGCCCTCACTCGGGCCCCGGACGGCAACGTCAAGCTCTACGGCCGGGCCCACAACTCGGCAACCCATGGCGGTGGCATGCGGCTCTTCCTCCCGGACATGGGGAATCCGGAGGCGATCGTCGCCGTCGGCGGCGTCGACGACGACTGGGACCTGCGCAGGAACCTGCGCTGGCTCGGCCGGAGCGGCCTGGAACAGCTGGGCGCCGTGCCGGTGCCTGTGCCCGGGCCGGGGCTGCTCAGCGGCAGCGCCCGGGTGCTGCGTTACAAGCCGGAGCGGCGGCTGGTCCTGATGCAGGAGACTCCGGGCGGGTCGATCGTGATCAAGGTCGCCGCCCGGCCCGTTCACGAAGAGCTGGAGTTACTCTTCCACCAACGGCTGCAGCTGCATGGGGTCCCGGTGCTCCCCCGGCTTGGCGGCCAGGCGTTCCCGCGGCACGGGATCAGCGCCAGCCCGGCGTGGGGCGACGGGGACCTTCTCGCGTGCGGCGATCATAACGCTGCGCACCGGGCCGGCGAGACCCTGGCCCGGCTCCACGGCATCCCGGTGCAGGCCGACTCCAGCCCCGACCCCCGGCTGGAGGGTCCCCTGAACCAATTGAAGTCCACCCACGCCATGGTCAGGGCCCTTGTGCCCGCCCTCAACGCGCCGGCAGCCAAGGTGGCCGCACGGATCCGCCGGCAATTGGAAGAGCGCCCGGGACACCGGGCCGGGGCCTTGGTCCACGGCGACTTTTCCGCCGACCAGGTGCTGGTTTCCGGTGCGGAGGTCCGCCTGATCGACTTCGACCGCTCGCATTACGGGGTCCGGGAGGAGGATCTGGGCTCTTTCGCCGCCGTCGAGGAACTGAGCGTATGGCGCGGCCACGCGGACGCGTCGCGGGGCCGCCACACGGAGGCCCTGTTTGACGGCTATGCCCACGCCGGCGGCCGGTTTGCGCCGGCTGCCGTACAGACATGGACGGCGCTCCGGATGTTCTGCAGTTGCGTGGACCCTTTCCGGGACCGGACGCCGGAGTGGGCCGCCGAAATGGCCCGGCAGATCGACCGCGCCGCGGAGCTGGTCCCGTGATCTGGCATCCGGACGTCCCCTTAAACGTCACCGACGCGGCGGGAACCACCTGGCAGGTCCGGCGGGCCTGGCCGGAGCCCGTGGCCGGCGAGTACGTCCTGGAAGTCTGTGTCCCCTCGGTGGCCGGCGCCCGCGCGGGCCACCTGCGGCAGGGTGTTTTCGAGCTGGTCCCGGAAGACGATCCGCGGCTCCCCTCGCTCCGTGCCGAAGCCGCCAAGGGCGAGGTCGTGGCACATCGGGCCCACAAACGCGCCGTCGTCCGCGCCGGGGAGCACTACATCAAGGTGTTCCGGCCCGGCCGGGCCCCGAACGCGGCGGAGCGGCATACGGGCGCCGCCGCCCTGGCGGGCAGCCTCTTCGAGACGCCGCGCGTTCTGGCGGCGGGCTCCGACGTCGTGGTCTTCAGCAGGATTCCCGGCCGCTCGTACTTCGATCTGGGGCAGGACCACACCACGCTGACGGATGCCGGTTTCGACGCCCGCTGGCGGGAATTCCCGCACGCCTGGGCGGCGGCAGTTACGGCTTCCCGGCGCGCTGGCCGCCGCAGCGCCCTGGACCGCCTGCCGCCGCACCCGCCCGAAGCAGAAGCGGAGATTCTGCGGCGCTGGGCACATCACTTGTTGACCCATAGCGCGGGCATCCCGGCCGCAGACAGCATCCGGGCCGCCGTGCACGCGCGGCTGGACATCACCAGCGGTATGCTCCTGTCCTCCCGTCCTGATCCACCGGGGTGGGCGCACGGGGACCTGCATGACAAGCAGATGCTGGGAACCGGGGAAACCCGCGTGCCAGGACTGCTGGATTTTGACGAAAGCTGCCAGGCCGAGGCAGCCCTGGACCTGGCAAACCTCGACGTCCATCTGGAACTGCGCCTGCTCCAGCGGCGCCTGACCCTGCGGCGCTACGGGATCGCCCACCGACAGGTGCTGACCGCCGCGGACATGCTGCAGGTCAGCCCGGTGCGGTTCGCGGCGTACGCGGCCAGCACCCGCCTGCGCCTCGCCTGCCTGTACTCGTTCCGCCCGCCCTGGGGCTCCAAGGCCGCTCGCTGGCTCAGCGGCAGCCCGCTCCCGGGCGCCATCCTGCAGCAGGTGTGAAGGGATCAACGGGGTAATTCCACGCCCACCGGCCTGGTTCCGCGTGGGAGTTTGACCATATTGAGGGGAGCCCCGCGCGGTCCGTGGACTTCGCCGCGCCGGCGGCATACATTGCAGGGAAACCCGTTCCCCCGCTTGATCCGGAAGGCCCTGCACTATGACCTCATCGGGACCGCAGCGTCGGGCTGCCGGCTCGGCCGCCGCCCGCCGGAACATGCTCCTCGTATGGACGGCCCTGCTCGTGGTCCTGCTGGCCACCGTCAGCCTGGCCGTCGCCCGCACCGGCACGCCGCGGACCGACTTCTTTGCCTCAGTGGCCAGCCAGGCTCAGGGCCCGGACTCGGCCGGTCCGGCACCGAAGGCTCCGCCCGCCGCCGTCGACCTTGACGCGGAGATCAAGCGGATCCTCGCCGAAAACGAAGGCTACCGGATCGGCGTCGTACTGGTGGACACCCGCGGCGGGGAGCCGAAATCGTACGGCGATGTGTCCGAGTACGCGGCCGCCAGCACCGCCAAGATCATCACCGCCGCCGCCTACTACCATCTGGTGGAAACCGGCGAGAAGTCCCTGGACGTGCCGCTGGGCAGCTTCGACGCCGCATTCCAGGTCAAGGCCATGGTCAACAACAGCAGTGACGATTCCTGGCTGCTGCTGATGCAGGACATCGGCTACGCCAGGCTCATCGACTACGCCGCGTCCATCGGTATCAGCTACGACCCGGAGAAGAACCTGCTGACGCCGGCCGAGATGACCTCACTCCTGACCCAGCTCTCCACCGGAAAGTTGCTCAACGCGGAACACACCGAGGAACTGCTGGGCTACATGCAGCAGACCAACAACGACCGGCTCATCCCGGCCGCCGTGGGCCCGGACATCACCGTGCAGCACAAGTACGGGGTGGTGGACGGCTACGTCCACGACGCCGCGATCCTGAGTTCCGGCGAGCGCTCCTACGCTCTGGCGATCTACACCTGGGGTGAGCAGGACGGCGAGAGTCAGGCGAGGCTGGACACCATCCATCAGCTGACGGGCGCGGTCACCGGGGCGCTGTTCGGGTAGCTCCCGGGGCTGGCGGTCTTTTGCGTTCGTACGTCGGGCCCCAGCGCGGAGCATGTCCCTCCGGGCCGGTTTCCAGTCCAGCGGGGCATGCCCATTTTTCGCACCCGGGACCGGGCATAACGCCATTATGTCCACCCGCTGGCCTCTGCGCGGGGCATGTCTTTCCGGGCCGGTGTCCAGTCCAGCGGGACATGCCCATTCCTCGCACCCGGGACCGGACATAATGCCATGATGTCCACCCGCTGGCCTCTGCGCTGGGCATGTCTTTCCGGGCCGGTGTCCAGCCCAGCGGGACATGCCCATTCCTCGCACCCGGGACTCAGACCCCCGGACCCCCGACGAACCAACGACATGCCCGCTAGCGGCCGAAGAGCCTGGCAAAGAAGCCTGTCTTCGTGCTGACTTCGCCTTCGTGGCCCTTGCAGCGGTCCGCGCTCTTGACGCCCCGCATGACCTGGTCAACGTGCTGGCCGCAGCCGGCCCAGGTGGTTTTGCCGCACTTCTTACAAGAAACTGCTCGGCACATCCGGATCTCCTTTGGTAGGTCTGTGGTTACATTATACCCCGGGGGGTATCCCAGATCGAAATCGGGACCAGGGAACACCCTGTTCCGCGGAGGCGTTGGTCCCTACAGTGGTACCCGGCGCCGGGCGCAGCGCCCGCACCGGCTTCACGCGCGGCTAAACCGCACCGAGACGTACCGCACCGCACTGAACCGCACCGTACCGAGAGGACTGCTGACATGGCTTACATCAAAGTTGGAACAGAGAACAGCACCAACGTCGAGCTCTACTACGAGGACCACGGGACCGGGCAGCCGGTGGTCCTGATCCACGGCTACCCGCTGGACGGCTCCTCCTGGGAGAAGCAGACCACGGCCCTGCTCGGCGCCGGCTACCGCGTCATCACCTACGACCGTCGCGGCTTCGGCCAGTCCAGCAAACCCACCGACGGCTACGACTACGACACCTTTGCCGCGGACCTTGACACCCTGCTGACCACGCTGGACCTGAACGACGCCGTGCTGGTGGGCTTCTCGATGGGAACCGGCGAAGTGGGCCGCTACCTCGGCACGTACGGTTCCGCCCGGGTGGCGAAGGCCGTGTTCCTCGGCTCACTGCAGCCCTACCTGCTGCAGACGGACGACAACCCTGAGGGCGTCCCGCAGCCGGTTTTCGACGGCCTGATGGAGGCTGTGACGGCGGACCGCTACGCCTTCTTCACCGAGTTCTTCAAGAACTTCTACAACAGCGACACCTTCCTCGGCACCCCGCGGCTCAGCGAGGAAGTCATGCGCGCCGGATGGAACCTCGCCACCGCGGGCGGCCCCACCGCCTCGGCAGCTGCGCAGCCCACCTGGCTCACCGACTTCCGCGCGGACATCCCCAAGATCGAGGTCCCGGCGCTGATCGTCCACGGCACGGCGGACAACATTCTGCCGATCGATGCCACCGGACGCCGCTTCGCCAAGGCCCTCCCGGGCGCCAAATACGTCGAGATCGACGGCGCCCCGCACGGCATGCTGTGGACGCACGCGGCCGAGGTGAACGAGGCGCTGCTGGAGTTTCTCGGGGCGTAGTCCAGCAGCCTGACGGGGCGGAAGTCCCGTGCGCTTGGTGATGCTTGCTAGCCTGAGTCTGTGAAATACGAATCCCTGTGGATCGGAATGCTCCTTGGTGCGGCCATCGGCCTCGCGATCGGAGTTGCCACCGCCGACAAGCCGTTCACGGGTCTGCTGATCGGTCTGGGCGTCGGGGCGCTGGTGGGCCTGGCGGCCCGGAAAGATCCCACGAAGCGGTAGAGATTCCGGCTGCCGGCGCAGGCACGGTCGCCGACGGCCGCTCACAGCCGGCCGCCCCGCCACCTGAATCCCGGCACTGAGCCCCACCCCCGCCGACTTCGGAAAGAGCCCGCCGTGACGTATTCCGTAAACTGCTCCATCCTGCTGACGGAACTTCCGCTCCTGGAGCGGCCCGCCGCGGCCAAAGCGGCCGGCTTTGACGCCGTCGAGTTCTGGTGGCCGTTTGAGGCCTCCGTCCCGACCGACGCCGAAACCACCGCGTTCGAGCGGGCCATCACCGACGCAGGAGTGCAGCTCACGGGGCTGAACTTCAACGCCGGGGACATGCCGGCCGGCGACCGCGGGCTGGTTTCCTGGCCTGCGCGTGCCGCGGAGTTCCTGGACAACGTCGACGCCGTCGCAGGGATCGGCGGGCGCCTCGGCTGCCGGGCCTTCAATGCCCTCTACGGCAACCGGATCGATGGCCAGGCAGCAGACGCCCAGGACGAGCTGGCGGTGCAGAACCTCGCCGCCGCGGCTGCCGGCGTCGGGCGGTTCGGCGGGACAGTCCTGCTGGAGCCGGTCAGCGGCGCGCCGGAATACCCGCTCCGCACCGCCATGGACGCCCTGGGCGTGATTGACCGGGTCCGGGCGGAATCCGGCGCGGAGAACCTTCGGCTGCTCGCCGATTTCTATCACCTGGCGGTGAACGGCGACGACGTCGCGGCCGTCATCGAACAACACGCCGGCGACTTCGGGCACATCCAGATCGCCGACAACCCCGGCCGCGGCGCCCCCGGAACCGGTGAGCTTCCCCTCGGCGAGTGGATCACCCGCAGCCGCCAACTCGGCTACGAGGGCTTCATCGGCCTCGAATACAGGGAACAAGCGGGCACGGCGTTCAGCTGGCTTGCCGACGGACTCTAGCCCCGGCCGCTGCCAAAGCGCCGGAATACGGCACCCGGCGCCGGTGTTGTGCACAAGAACCCACGAAATCTGCAGAAGGATCCCCATGAGCACCAGCCTCACCGTCAAGCTCCAGCCCGGAACGCCCGCACCGGAGTTCACGCTCCCGGATGCAGAGGGCAAGCATGTATCGCTGGCCGATTACCGCGGCAGGAACGTCATTGTCTACTTCTACCCGCAGGCCGCCACCGCCGGCTGCACCACGGAGGCCTGCGACTTCCGCGACAGCCTGGCCTCGCTGCAGGACTCCGGCTACGACGTACTCGGCATCTCCCCCGATGGCCGGGAGGCACTGGCCCGGTTCACCGGCGACTTCGCCCTCACATTCCCGCTGCTCGCCGACGAGGACCACGCCGTGGCCCTCGCCTACGGCGCCTGGGGCGAAAAGCTGGTCCAGGGCGAGATCACCGAGGGAATCGTCCGCTCCACGGTGGCCGTGGATCCCGATGGCAACGTGAAGCTGGCCCAGTACCAGGTCAAGGCCCAGGGCCACGTGGCCGCGCTGAGGGAAGAACTCGGCGTCTGATCCCTCGCCTTCGCCTGGCGCACTCGATAGGCTCGGTCCAATAGCGCCGGAAGACCGGCCGGACCGGAGGTGGGCGCCAGGTGGCAAACGGAACCAAGCAGGATCCCTGGGTGCTCAAGACTGCGCCAGGGACGTCCGAGTACACGATGTACCGGGACGATTCCTCCAATCCCCCTGCCCTTGTGTGCCAGGTGGGCTCGACGACGCTGAGGTATCATCTCCGGGCCCTCGAGGACCTGCATTTTTGGCTCACGGGGAAAGAGGGCTGGGTCCCGCTGGGCGCCGCCGATGAGAACAAACCCGCCGCCGGGGGAACCGTGGAGGCGTGGGGCCGGGATCCGGAGAATCCTGTCGGTGGCTGGTACGGACTGCGGAAAGGATACCGCGGCCGCTTCGGCATGTACTTGCCGCCCCTGCTGGAAACGCTGGGCCTCGCGGAGCTCACGCACGACAAACGCAACAATTCCGTCCGTGCCATCATCGTCGACGCCCCGGTGAAACGGCAGGAATGACCGCTGGTCACAACATCCGCGTAGGCGGCCAGCGCAACGCGCCGGGGCGCCTTACGCCGTCGTGGCAGTAGGCTTAATGTCATGTCAACCCCCGAAGTCCCCGGCACCGCAGGCGAGCAGCACGTCCCCGAACGGCGCGAGGTCACCGTGCGCCGCGCGCCGAAATACGTGCCGTTCCTGATCCTGGGCTCACTTGTGGGCGTCGCTGTTGCAGCCTTCCTGGCTTACGGCCTCCCGGGAGATGAAAGCTGGGACCGCAACTCGGTCTTCGGCTTCTTCCTGATCCTGTGTGCCGCCGGCGGCGCCGTCCTGGGCGCCGTCACCGCCCTCATCCTCGACCGCCTGAGCGTCCGCCGTGCCGAGCACGCCGTCGTCGAGTCTGTACCCGAATCCGAAGACCGCACCGAATCCTGAGCCGGCCGGCAGCACCGGGCCCAGGTCACAAACCGGCCGCCGGGAATGACCCAGCGCACAACGTGAGATAATCGACCAGTGGCACGCGGCGATGGAAAACTTTCCCATGATCTTCTCCCCGGCGAAAAAAGCCCCCAGGACGCTTGCGGCGTCTTCGGGGTCTGGGCTCCCGGTGAAGAAGTTGCAAAACTCACCTACTACGGGCTGTATGCATTGCAGCACCGCGGTCAGGAGTCTGCTGGCATAGCCACCAGCGACGGCAAGCGGATCAGTGTCTACAAGGACATGGGACTCGTATCCCAGGTCTTCGACGAGACCACGCTGAACACCCTGACCGGGCACCTCGCCGTCGGCCACTGCCGCTACTCCACCACCGGCGCCAGCCACTGGGCCAACGCCCAGCCCACCCTGGGCGCGACGGCGGCGGGCACCGTGGCCCTGGCCCACAACGGCAATCTGACCAACACCGCCGAGCTCAAGGCCATGATCATGGACCGCAACGGCGGCCACCTCAGCGGCGAGATGAAGCAGGGCAACACCTCAGACACGGCCCTGGTCACCGCGCTGCTGGAGGGCGAAGAGGGCAAGTCCCTCGAACAGAGCGCCATGGAGCTGCTGCCCAGGATCAAGGGCGGCTTCTGCTTTGTCTTTATGGACGAAGGCACCCTCTACGCGGCCCGCGACACGTACGGCATCCGCCCGCTGTGCCTGGGCCGGCTGGAGCGCGGCTGGGTGGTCGCCTCCGAGCAGTCCGCCCTCGCCACCGTCGGCGCCAGCTTTATCCGCGAAATCGAGCCCGGCGAGTTCATCGCGATCGACGAGGACGGTGTCCGCTCCCAGCGCTTCGCGGAGGCGACGCCGGCCGGCTGCGTCTTCGAATACGTCTACCTCGCCCGCCCGGACGCCTCCATTGCGGGCCGCTCGGTGTACGAGTCGCGGGTGGAGATGGGCCGCCAGCTGGCCCGCGAAAACACCCAGGAAGCGGACATCGTCATCCCCGTCCCGGAGTCCGGCACCCCCGCGGCCGTGGGCTACGCCGAGGAATCCGGTATTCCCTTCGCGCACGGCTTCGTCAAGAACTCCTATGTGGGCCGCACCTTCATCCAGCCCTCGCAGACCCTGCGCCAGCTCGGCATCCGGCTCAAGCTCAACGCCCTGGAATCTGTGATCCGCGGCAAGCGCGTGGTAGTGGTGGACGACTCGATCGTCCGCGGCAACACCCAGCGCGCCATCGTCCGGATGCTTCGGGAGGCTGGCGCAGCGAGCATCCACATCAAGATCTCCTCCCCGCCGGTCAAGTGGCCCTGCTTCTACGGCATCGATTTCGCCTCCCGCGCTGAGCTGATCGCCAACGGCGCCACCATTGAGGAGATCACCCAGGCCATCGGCGCCGATTCCCTGGCCTACATCTCCGAAGACGGCATGATCGGCGCCACCCAGCAACCGCGTGAACGCCTCTGCACCGCCTGCTTCACGGGCAACTACCCGATCGCGCTGCCGGGTGCGGACAAACCGGGCAAGAATCTGCTGGAACGCACCGATCTCGGCGGCCTTCCCGCGGCCGGAGACGCCGCCCTCGGCGCCGCGGCACCGGAAACCGCAGCCGAAGCCGCGGCCGGCATCGCCACCGACGAGGATCCGGCCGGGAAAGCCGGCGCCACCGGCTGCGATCCGGGCCCGGACGCCGAGTTCGAGGAACTGCTCACCGACGCCGACCGCGTGACCACCGCCGACCGCGCCGTCGCCTCATACATTGACGCTGATGCGTTTGCTGCCGACAAGAAAGAGCCAGTATGACTTCCGCCTCCCCGGCCGCTGACATGAACGCCGCCCAGAACGCCGCCGGCATCACCTATGCCTCCGCCGGCGTCGACGTCGAAGCAGGCGACCGCGCCGTCGAACTCATGAAGGGTGCCGTCAAGGCGACCCACAACTCCTCGGTGATCGGCGGAGTGGGCGGCTTCGCCGGCCTCTACGACGTTTCCCGGCTGCTCACCTTCAAGCGCCCGCTGCTGGCCACCTCCACCGACGGCGTCGGCACCAAAGTGGCAATCGCGCAGGCCATGGACATCCACGACACCATCGGCTTCGACCTCGTCGGCATGGTGGTCGATGACATCGTGGTGGTGGGCGCCGAGCCGCTGTTCATGACCGACTACATCGCCTGCGGCAAGGTTGTCCCTGAGCGCATTGCGGACATTGTCCGCGGCATCGCCGCCGCCTGCTCCGTCGCCGGCACTGCCCTGGTGGGCGGCGAAACCGCCGAGCATCCGGGCCTGCTGGGTGAGCATGAGTACGACGTCGCCGGTGCCGCCACCGGCGTTGTCGAGGCCGCCGATCTGCTCGGCCCGGACCGTGTCCGCGCCGGCGACGTGATCATCGGCATGGCCTCCTCCGGCCTGCACTCCAACGGCTACTCTCTGGTCCGCCGCGTGATCAACCACGCCGGCTGGGCCCTGGACCGCCAGGTCTCCGAACTCGGCCGCACCCTGGGCGAGGAGCTCCTGGAGCCGACCCGTGTCTACGCCGCCGACTGCCTGGATCTGGCCCGCGCCTTCCCTGTCAATGCATCCCCTGCCACAGGCGGCAAAGCTGTGCACGGCTTCAGCCACGTCACCGGCGGCGGGCTGGCCGCCAACCTGGCCCGCGTCCTGCCGCAGGGCCTGCTGGCCACCGTGGACCGCGCAACCTGGGAACTGCCGGCCATCTTCAAGCTGGTGGCCGAGCTGGGCAACGTCCCGCTCGCAGACCTCGAGCGCACCCTGAACGTGGGCGTGGGTATGGTGGCAATCGTCTCCGCCGACGCAGCCGACGCCGCGGTGAACCGCCTCAACGACCGCGGCCTGCCGGCCTGGATCATGGGCACCGTCGGGGAGAACTCGGATTCGATCCTCAAGACCGGCCCGGACTACGTGCAGGGAGCCAAGGGCGTCGACGGCGGGGCCGTCCGGCTGGTCAACGCCTACGCCTGACCAGCCTGCCCCAGACCCTCATCGAGTGCTCCACAACTGCCGTTTAGGAGGTCCATAACGGCAGTTGCGGAGCAGTCGGTGTGTTTCAGCCCGCGTCGACGCTCGGAGGAGGGGCTGGCTGTCCTGCGTCGTCACCAGGGGACGTGGCGGTCGCGCCCGTGGTGGTTCCGCTCAGGGTTTCGATGTAGTCCAGCGTTTTGGGACTGACATGCCGCACGTCCGCCAGGGCTTCCCGGAGAACGGTTCTCCCGGCCTGGTCGCCGAGGGCGCCCCGGAGATCGATGACCGTATCGATGCCATGATGCTCGAACACGCGCGTCATGTCCTCTACTTGGGCAAGACGGCCAGGTGAAGGCCAGCTGATAACGTCCGAGAGCTCGCCGGTATCGAGGCGCCTGCGGAATCCGCTGGTGGTGCCTGCATCCGGCCATGCCTCAATGAGAGCGACGACGCGGGGCTTGACCGTCGCGTGGTAGTTCTGCCGCCGCTGCAACGTTGCATCGACAATGATGGCCCCGATGTGGTCCCACCCGCGGCTGACTTCGGGAGGGTGGTCGAGGCCATGAGAGTCCATTGCCGCCGGAAGATTGGCGTCATCATTGCTAGTTGTCATAAGTGAATACTTCCATGTGCCTGAGGTGGACGTGTGGTTGCGCATCCGGGCAAGGCACCGCTGGCATTGGCCGCGCGGCACATGGCCGGCCGGAAGATCCGGCAGCAGAAAACCCACCGTCCACACCCGAAGAGGTGGTGGCCGGCGGGCCTGAAAATCATTGGCCGGCAGTCCCGGATGGAGCGGGGTGCCGGAATGAAGTGTCTACTAACCTATGCGACGGGAATCTACCTCGTCGTCGTCTTCTTCCACACCGTCCGCGTACTTATCCGCATAAGCCGAATAGTCCGGCTCAGCGGGCTCACTCGGGAAGCGGCTTGGTGGCCGGCCTTCTGAGCTCTTGAGCTCACGCTGAAGCGCAGTGTAGTCAGTGTTCGGGGAATAGTACTTAATATCCCGAGCCTGCTTGGTAGCTTTTGCCTTTTGACGGCCGCGCCCCATGGCGTGACCCCCTTTTGTACTCGGACCGGAGGTGGCCACCATTGGTGATCGGTGAGGCCCCGGAATGTTTGGTCAATTTGTCGTAAACCTAGATTACATGCTTTCTGCTTCGACTGCTCGCCGGTGTAGCCGCCCCCGCAGTGTCGCGCCCCCGGCGGCCCCGGACCGCGAGCCGGCGTCCCGCCGTACGGCGGGCATCTTAGATAGAGTTTCATAGTGGACTCCCGGAAACGGGCTCCTCCGCCGGGCGTCCAGCCCTGGCAAAGACGCTCGGAAGTGGTGAATTCTCAGTGACCGAAGAGAACGCAAAGCACGACGACGCCGGGCTGCCTGACGTTCCCCCTGCCAGTGAATCCGGGCAGCGGTCCACCGCCGCGGCTGCGCACGGGGCACCTCCCCGGCCTTCGGCGCCGCCGTCGTCCGCGACGCCGGTGGTGCCGCCCGCCGTGCCGCCGGTGGTGCCGCCCGCCGTGCCCTCGTCGGCTCCCCTGCGGTCCGCGTCCCGGCGTGGCGGCCGGGTTCAACGCCAGGGCCTCGCGAAAGCGGGCGCCGCCATGGCCGCCGTCGTCGTCCTTGGTGTGCTGATCTGGTGGCTGACCTCACTAGGCGCCGGCACCAAGCCGCCCGCCGCGGACAGCTCCCCCGCCCCCGCCGGAACCTCGACCGCCACTCCGGCGAGCCGTGGCCCGCTTCCGCTGGAGGGCATCGGCGCCCTGGACTTCCAGCTGGGCGACTGTTTCAAGGACTTCGACCCGGACGCCCCGACGTCCACCGTGGTGGACTGCGCCAGCGGCCACTCGGCCCAGCTGGTCGCCATCCACAACTACCAGGCCTCGGAGTCGTACCCCGGCCTGACAGCCCTGAAGGACAAGGGCCGCGAGACGTGCCGCGGCGCGCAACTGACTGCTGCGGCCACCAACTACGAGCTGATGCAGCGCAACGCGTACCCGAGCCCCGCCAGCTGGGAAAAGGGCGACCGGCGCGTGGACTGCTACGTCACCGCTTCCACCGGGAACGTCATCATGGAGTCGCTGCGTCCCTGAGTGGCCCTACTCCTTGCGGCGCACCGACAGGCCGCCGCCTGTGGCCGCGCCGCCGTCGGGCCGGTCCGACGCCTGCGCGCCGCCCATGGTGAGTTCCTGCAGGTCCGGGGCGGTATCCACCAGCACCGTGTCCCCGTCTGCGATCCCGCCGGACAGGATCGCCCTGGCCAGCCGGTCGCCGATCTCGCGCTGGACCAGCCGGCGCAGCGGCCGGGCGCCGTAGGCCGGATCGAAACCGGTCACCGCGAGCCAGGCCCGGGCACCGTCGGTGACTTCAAGGTTGAGCCGGCGGCCCTTGAGCCGCTCGCCCAGTTCCTTGACGTGTTGCTCCACAATCCGGGACAGTTCCTCGACGTTGAGCGGGTCGAACAGCACCACTTCATCGAGCCGGTTGAGGAACTCCGGCTTGAAGGAGGCGTTGACGGCGGCCATAACGGCCGCGCGCTTGGTCTCGGCATCCAGGGTCTGGTCCACCAGGAACTGGCTGCCGAGGTTCGAGGTCAGGACCAGGATCACGTTCCGGAAGTCCACGGTGCGGCCCTGGCCGTCGGTGAGGCGGCCGTCGTCGAGCACCTGCAGCAGGATATCGAAAACCTCCGGGTGGGCCTTCTCCACCTCGTCGAGCAGCACCACGGAGTACGGCCGACGGCGGACGGCCTCGGTCAGCTGGCCGCCTTCCTCGTAGCCCACGTAGCCGGGCGGGGCTCCCACCAGTCGGGCCACGGAGTGCTTCTCGGAGTACTCGGACATGTCGATCCGCACCATGGCCCGTTCGTCGTCGAACAGGAAGTCCGCCAGGGTCTTCGCGAGCTCGGTCTTGCCGACTCCCGTGGGGCCCAGGAACAGGAAGGAGCCGGTGGGGCGGTTGGGATCGCTGATCCCGGCGCGGGCCCGGCGCACGGCGTCGGAGACCGCGGTGACGGCCTGGGTCTGGCCGATCAGCCGCTGGCCCAGGACGTGCTCCATCTCGAGCAGCTTCTGGCTCTCGCCCTGCAGCATGCGCCCGGCGGGGATGCCGGTCCAGGCCGAGATCACCTCGGCAATGTCGTCCGCGGTGACCTCGTCAGCCACCATGGGTTCCTGTCTGGCTCCGCCGCCGGCTACGCGGGCGGACTCCGCCTCGGCGGCCTGGTTCAGCTCCCGTTCCAACGCGGGGAGCTCGCCGTAAAGGATGCGGGAGGCGGCCTCGAGGTCCCCTTCGCGCTGGTACTTCTCGGCGGCGGAGCGCAGCTCGTCGATCCGGGCCTTGAGATCGCCGACGTGGTTCAGGCCGGCCTTTTCGGCTTCCCAGCGGGCGTTGAGCGCGGCCAGCACTTCTTTCTTGTCCGCCATGTCCGCGCGCAGGGCGGCGAGCCGCTCCACGGACGCGGCGTCTTTCTCATTGGCCAGGGCCAGGTCTTCCATGGTCAGCCGGTCCACGGCCCGGCGCAGCTGGTCAATCTCCTCCGGGGCGGAATCGATTTCCATCCGCAGCCTGGAGGCGGCCTCGTCCACGAGGTCGATCGCCTTGTCCGGCAGCTGGCGGCCGGAGATGTAGCGGTTCGAGAGCGTGGCGGCGGCAACCAGTGCGGAGTCAGCGATGGCCACCTTGTGGTGCCCCTCGTAGCGTTCCTTGAGCCCGCGGAGGATGCCGATGGTGTCCTCTACGCTCGGCTCGCCGACGTAGACCTGCTGGAACCGCCGTTCCAGGGCGGGGTCCTTCTCGATGTTTTCACGGTACTCGTCCAGCGTGGTGGCGCCGATCAGGCGGAGTTCGCCGCGGGCCAGCATGGGCTTGAGCATGTTGCCGGCGTCCATGGAGCTGTCCCCGGTGGCCCCCGCGCCCACCACCGTGTGAATCTCGTCGATGAAGGTGACAATCTGCCCTTCCGAGCTCTTGATCTCCTCCAGCACGGCCTTTAGGCGTTCCTCGAATTCGCCGCGGTATTTCGCGCCAGCCACCATGGACGCGAGGTCCAGGGCGATCAGGGTCTTGCCGCGCAGGCTTTCGGGCACGTCGCCGGCCACCATCCGCTGGGCAAGGCCCTCGACGACGGCGGTTTTCCCTACGCCGGGCTCGCCGATGATGACGGGGTTGTTCTTGGTACGGCGGCTCAGGACCTGGATGATCCTGCGGATCTCGGCGTCGCGGCCGATCACCGGATCCAGTTTGCCGGAGCGGGCCACCGCGGTGAGGTCGGTGCCGAACTTCTCCAGCGCCTGGAACGTGTTCTCGGGGTCCTGGCTGGTGACCTTACGGTCGCCGCGGAGGCCGGGCAGGGCTGCGAGCAGGGCCTCATGAGAGGCGCCGGCGTCGCGCATCAGCTTACCCACGTTGTCGCTTCCGGCGGAAAGACCCAGCAGCAGGTGCTCCGTGGAGACGAACGTATCCCCCAGCCGCTCAGCCTCATTCCGGGCATTTTGGATCGCCTGCATGGCTGTCCGGGACAGCTGCGCCTGCTGCACGGAACCGCCCGACGTCGACGGGAGCGCCTTGATGGCGGTGCTCGCCTGCACGCTGACCGAATCCGGATCGGTGCCGGTGGCGCGGAGGAGCGCGACGGCCACACCCTCCCGCTGGTCCATAAGCGCCTTGAGCAGGTGGGCAGGTTCGAGCTGCGGGTTCCCTGCCGTCGAGGCGTTCATGGCGGCGGCCGAGAGAGCCTCCTGGCTCTTGGTGGTGAACTTGGCGTCCAAAGAGAGCTCCTTCCGAGCTGATGTTGATCTCAAAGTTGAGTCTACTCCGCTCAACTCTGCTTGTGACCCGCTGGCTCCATGTTTGCCCACAGCGAAACGGCTGTCCAGGGCCGGAGCTCCCCGGGACTAGGCACCCGCCCCACGGGACATGTCCCGCGCAGGCGCGGGCCATTGGACATAATCCCACTATGCCCATCGCCCGGGCCCAGGAATGGACATGTCCCTACGGATCGGACCGGAAGAATGGGCATGTCCCACTGCGGACCAGGCCCGGGCCCACGAATGGACATGTCCCCCCACGGAGCGGGGCTGCGGAATGGACATGCCCTTCGCGCCCTCCCGCAACTGGACATGGCCCCACTATGTCTATTGCCCGGGCCCAGGAATGGACGTGTCCCCATAGAGTGCCCCGCAGGAGTGAGCACGTACCCCAGCCGCCGGCGTGGATGCGGCGCGGAGTTCTCCGCCCCTCCGCCCCGCCAGCCCGCTCCAGCCCGCTGCTGAACCTGAATAGGCCAATTCGACGGCCGACTCCCCCAAGGAGCCGGCCGTCGAATGAGTTGGTTGCCGACGATGGCGCTCCCGGTGCGGGGTAGTCGGGGGAACCGCTCGCGCCGGGACGCCATCGTCGGCTTATCTTGTCACACATTTGACAAACTTGTCACAGATTCGCGACTGAGTATCGTGGGTAGTCTGGAGCCATGGACGAGACCACGGCACCGCACCCCACGAACACCCCCGGCACCCCGACCTCCCGCAGCGTCTATTTGGACAAGGAACACCCCGCAGCCTGGCGTGCCCTCAACGGGCTCGGGCTGAAGGCCAAGGAGGCGGCCGAGGAGGCGGGGCTGGACCGGGTCCTGATCGAACTGCTGAACGTCCGGATCTCGCAGATCAACGGCTGCGCCTACTGCCTGGACCTCCACGTGGGCGATGCCGTGAAGAACGGCGAATCGGCCCAGCGCCTGGCCGTGCTACCGGCTTGGCGGGACACGGAGCTGTTCACCGAGCAGGAACGCGCCGCCCTGACACTGGCCGAGGCCGTTACCAACATCTCGGACGCCCGCGCCCGCGAGCATGAGGGCGCCGCGGCCCGCAAGCACCTCACGGACGAGGAGTTCTCCGCCGTGAGCTGGCTCGTGATCACCATGAACGCGTTCAACCGGGTCTCAATCGTCAGCCAGCATCCCGTCCGCAAAGGCCACGGGTAGCCAGCCACCGCCAGCCGCTTCCAGCCGCCGCCCGACCGCCTCCGCCCGACCGTCACCCGCCCACCGCTTTCAGCCGCTTCCAGCCGCCGCCCGGACGCCGTCACGCAGGGTAGATAGACACCGCCGCGGCCTTGACCACGAAGTAGACCCGAAGCCCGGGCACCAGACCGAGGTCCGCGGACGCCGCCGGCGTTACGTCTGCTGCCAACTCGCCGGCGCGGACCCGGATCTGATCCCCGTGCGGCTCAAGATCCGTGACGGTCACCGGGAACGAGTTCCGCGGGCTGCCGTGCGCCTCTGCCAGGAAGACAGACACGGCCGACGGCGGAAACGCCGCCACGCCGGTCTGCCCGGGGACGAGGGGACCGTCGTGCTGGCCGGCGAACTCGAGGCCTCCGCCGGACCGGATGCCCACGGGCGTCACGGTTCCCGGCACAAGGTTCAACCCGGCCAGTCCGGCGGCAAAGCTGCTGCGCGGGCGCCTGAGCACGTCCCGGGTGGGTCCCTCCTCGGTGATCCGGCCGCCCTCCATCACGATCACGCGGTCCGCGAGCATGTAGGCATCCAGGACATCGTGGGTGACGATAATGGCCCGGCGCCCGGCGAGGACCCGCTTCAGCAGCCGACGCAGCCGCGGGGCCGCATGGATGTCCAGGGCCGCCATAGGCTCGTCCAGCAGCAGCACCTCCGGGTTCGCGGCGAGGGCCCGGGCCACTGCCACACGCTGGGCCTGGCCGCCGGAGAGTTCGCCGGGCCGCCGTAAGGCGAGCTCGCCGGCGTCGACCTCGGCGAGCCAGTACCGGGCGGTTTCCCGCGCTTCTGCTGCGGAAATTCCCTTGCTCCTGGGCCCGAAGGCCACGTTGTCGAGCGCGCTCAGGTGCGGAAACAGCAGCGGCTCCTGGGCCAGGAGAGCGGTTCCGCGCCCGTGCGGCGCGGTCCAGGTTTTCTGCCCCGGGCCCAGGTGGAACAGGACCCTGCCGTCCACCTCAGCCCGGCCGGTGTCCGGGCGAAGCAGCCCGGCGACCACCGAGAGCAGGGTGGATTTGCCGGCCCCGTTCGGCCCGAGCACGGCAACCGTCTCGGCCGGTCCCAGGCTCAACGAGACCTCGAAGCGGCGGGCGGCGACGACGGCGGCGACAGTGAACGTCATGGTGTCACCCGGACGCGCCGGCTGGCGTCGCGGGCCGACGCGTGCTTGGATCCTGCACTGCGGGACCCGGCAGGTGCCGGACTCCGGTAGGTGAGCCCGACGACGATGACCGCCACGGTGACCAGCAACAGGGAGAGCGCGACGGCGGCGTCGGCGTCGGTCTCCCGCTGCAGATAGATTTCCAGCGGCAGCGTGCGGGTGACTCCCTGGAGGCTGCCGGCGAAGGTGAGGGTGGCCCCGAACTCGCCGAGGCTGCGGGCGAAGGAGAGCACCGCCCCGGAGGCGAGTCCCGGCAGGACCAGCGGCAACGTGACCCGGCGCAGCACCGTGGTGGGGCGCGCACCGAGTGTGGCGGCGACGGCCTCATACCGGCTGCCGGCCGAGCGCAGCGCACCTTCGAGGCTGACCACGAGGAACGGCAGGGCAACGAATGTCTGGGCCAGCACCACCGCGGTCGTGGAGAAGGCGATCTGGACTCCGGCCACCTCAAGGCTCTGACCCAGCAGTCCCCGCCGGCCGAAGGTGTACAGCAACGCGATGCCGCCCACGACCGGGGGCAGGACAAGCGGCAGCAGCACGAAGGAACGCAGCAGCCGCTGGCCGGGGAAGTGACCCCGGGCCAGCACGAGGGCCAGCGGCACACCAAACAGCACGCACAGCACCGTACTCGCGGCCGCGGTGCGCAGACTGAGTCCCAGGGCGGTGATGGACGCTTCCGAGGTGAGCAGCGGGATGAACTGCGCCCAGTTGACTCTGGCCACCATGGCCGCGAGCGGCAGCAGCACAAACAGCGCCCCGACGGCGGCCATGACCACCACCCAGCGGGGGATCCCGCTGTACGCATGGCCCGCCGCGCTGCCCGCGGTCACGGTGTGCCGAACCCGGCGTCGCTGAGAATTTTCCTGCCCCCAGGGCCGGTGACCAGGGCGGTGAAGGCTGCGGCGAGGTCCTTGTCCTTGCTGCTCCGCAGCACGGCGATGGGGTAGGTGTTCACGGTCCTGGCCGACTCGGCGAAGGCGATTCCCGTGACTTTGTCCCCGGCTGCCCGGACGTCCGTGGCGTAGACCAGACCGGCGTCGGCCTCGCCCGAGGTGACCTTGCCCAGGACATCGGTCACCGAAGACTCCTCGCTGACCGGCTTCAGGGTGACGCCGGCGGCCTTTTCGACCGCCTTCGTGGCGGCGCCGCAGGGAACCTGGGGCGCGCAGATGACAACCTTCACGCCGGGCCTGGCCAGATCCGTGAGGCCCCGGATGCCCGCGGGGTTTGACGGCGGCGCGGCGATGGCCAGGACGTTGCTGGCGAAGTCCCTGGGTGATCCTTCCACCAGACCCGTATTGCTCAGTTTGGCCATGGTATTCGCATCAGCCGAGGCGAACACGTCCGCGGGGGCTCCCTGGCCGAGCTGGGTGGCCAGGTCTGAGGAACCGGCGAAGCTGAGCCGCACTGTGGTGCCCGGCTGGGCTTCCTCAAAAGTGGCTGCGAGCGCGGTGAAGGGTGCCTTGAGCGAGGCTGCGGCGAAGACGGTGAGCGTCCTGCCGGCGCCGGCCGAACCCTGCCCCGCCGAGTCTTGCCAGGCCGGACTTTGCCCGCAGCCGGCAAGCGACGCGGCCACAGACAGGGCAACGGCGAGCCCGGCGGTCTTTCCGGTGCGCCTCATACGGCGCCCTTCCCTTTCGGCGTCTCGATGATCACCGTGGTGGCCTTGACGACGGCGGTCGCGACAGAGCCGAGCTCCAGGCCGAGCTCTCGCACGGCCTCGCTGCTCATCAGAGACACAATCCGGAAGGGCCCGCACTGCAGTTCCACCTGGGCCATCACTTTGTCAGCGGTGATCGCGGTGACCAGCCCGACGAAGCGGTTCCGGGCCGAGCTGCCCGCCCTGGCCGGGTCATCCGGCAGCTGGGCCTGTTCCCGGGCAAGCCGGGCCAGCTCCAGGCCGTCCACGGTGATCCGTCCGGCGTCGTCTTTGAGCGGAGTCAGGCTTCCGTTCTCGGTCCAGCGGCGGATGGTGTCGTCGCTGACACCGAGGAACCGAGCCGCTTCGGAAACGCGAAAATTAGGCATACGGGAATTCTAACCCGCAGATGCGGACACTATGCGGTCAATTACCCGCACATCCGTCTCATGGATAAGGCGCGGCGGTTCGCTGACACTGGCCCGGGCGCGCCGGCCGCGGCCCGGATATCCGCTCAGCCGGTCCGGTCGGTGTCGTGTTCGTCTGCCGCTTCGCGGGAGGGCAGCCGGTCCAGGACGGGCAGGCGAGTGTCGATTCCGACCGGTTGGGCACCCGGCCGGCCCAGCAGGTAGCCCTGCCCGGCGAGCACTGGCTCCCGGCCGGGGCCGGTACCCGCGGGCTGCAACAGGGCCGTAAGCATGGCCGCTTCTTCAATACCCTCGGCCACGACCCACCCGCCGGTCTGCCCGACGAACGTCATGGCCGCAGCCACAGTGGCCGCCGATGACGGGTCCGTGCCGAGCCTGGAGATGACCTCCCCGTCGATCTTGATGATGTCGAACCGGACCAGGGTCAGCGCGCGCAGCCCGGCGTTGCTGGCGCCCATGTCATCCAGGGCCAGCCGGAAGCCCCGCGCCTTTGCCCCGGCGAGGGTGCGGATCGGTTCTGCGTGGTCCAGTCCGGCCTGTTCGGTGACCTCCAGGACGACGTCGGCAGGTTCCAGACCTGCCGCGGCCAGCCCGGCGGTGAGATCATCGATGTCCAGACCGGCCAGGGCGTGGGGGTGGAGGTTCAAAAACAGCAGCCCCTCCCACTGCCGGGCCTTCACCGCGGTGAGCACCGCGCTCCGCGCCCGCGCATCCAGCGCCGCGGCCAGGCCCAGACGTTCGGCAAGATCGAACGCCTCCTGCGGCCCCTTGATCGGGGAGTCCTTCGGCAACCGCAGCAGCGCCTCGTGGGCCAGCACCATCCCGCGGCGCAGGTCCCAGATCGGCTGGAACGCCACCGCGAGCCGGCCATGGCCCGCCACCAGCGCCGTAAGCGCCTCGACCTTCTCGGCACTGACGGTGTGGCCCGCCGCCATGGACCCGAAGGTAACGCTCTGGCGCCGCCCCCGCCGCTTGGCCTCAAAGAGCGCAGCGTCGGCGCGCTCCCAGAGTTCCTGCAGCTCCGACGGATCAGCCGGGGTGCTCGAAGCGATACCTGCGCTGAAGGTCACGCCAGCGAACGTTCCGGCCAGAGCCGTGCGGATCCGTTCCAGCACCCGGACCGCGCGGTCCTCGCCGCTGCCGGGCAGGATCACCGCGAACTCGTCCCCGCCCAGCCGGAACGCCGTATCCGAAGCGCGCAGCTCCGTAAAAGCAGCTGCCAGACCATGCAGGACACGGTCGCCGTGACTGTGCCCCAGCCGGTCATTGATCTGCTTGAAACCGTCCAGATCGATCAGGGCCAACGTCACCGTTGGGTCCGTCCTGTGGTTCAGCACGGCCTCCAGCGCCGGCCTGAATGGGCGCCGCCCGGCCAGACCCGTCAGCGGATCGGCGTCGGCCTCCCGTTGCGCGCGCAACTGACGGCGGTGCAAAGCGCGCCCACCCAGGACGTACGACAACGGAATCGCGATCACCACCGCCAACAACAAGCCCAGGACCTTGCGCAACCGCAGATCCGCAACCAGTTCCGTGACGATGTCCGCGCGCTGGTCGATCTCCAACACCAGCGTGCCCCCCGGCGACGACACCGGCACCAGGAACTCATACCTCCCGATCTCATTGGCTTCGGTCCCGACCCTTGACCGGCCCGTGGATAGCACCTCGGCCAGCCGTCCGGCATTGCTGTTTGCCGAATCACCCGCACCGGCACCGCCGTCGGCGCTTGCGATCAGACGATTGTCCGCGTCGAACAACCCCACATACACCGTGCCGTAACTGTGCCCGAGATACTCGATTTCACGGCTGACGCTCTCATCCCGCTGTGCCGGGTCCCCGCCCCTGGCGAGCGTTTCCTCAAGACCCGTAGCCAGCGCCTGGTAGCTGCGCAGGGAGTCCTGCAGCGCGCGGTCGACGATCTGCTGCCGCGCCACGCCAAACTCGACCAGGCCTGCCAGCAGCATCGCCGCGGAGACCGCGAACACCCACCGGACCATAAACGGCAACCGTGCAGGTAAAAAGCCACGAGGCCCCCTTGCACGCACTCCGCGCCCCGGCGTCCGCACGTTGTCACCGCTACGCGCCCTCGTAAAAATCCGGTGAATACCCACAACGCCCCGATCACTGAGGAAACAGCCCCAGGCCATTCCGCCAACTCATAGGCGACGGATACCCCCAACATAGCCGGGTAGCGACCTGGACGGGACCCTCGACAGCAAAAACCCGGACAGACCACCCCTCACCTCGTCTGGAGGATCGTCCGGCGAAACGATACGAAATCTGAGGGAGCGTTGCGGGCGGCCTTTCCCCGGGCTGTGAGACGGTTGGTAAGTAGCATGACCATCCGACAGTAGGAGAAAGAACAGCATGGCCAGTCCGGAACAGACACCCCCTTGGAACGACAGCCTGGGCCGCGCCAGCATCAGGACCGCTCAGGTGCTCCTGATGCTGGTTCTCTCTGTGGTAGTGGTCTATGCCCTGATCCAGGTGCGGCTCGTGGTCATTCCGGCAGTGCTGGCTCTGATCCTCGCCGCCGCGATCGCACCCTTCGTCCACTGGCTGCGCCGGCGCGGCTGGCCCAGCACCGCCGCCACCACGTTCTCGTTCCTGGTACTCCTGCTGGCGTTCGGCGGCCTCATCACCGGCATCGTCTTCGCCGTCGTCGGCCAGGCCGGAGAACTGGCCAGCAAAGCCACAGAGGGCTTTGACCGGGTCTATGCCTTCGTCCGCACGGGCCCCATCCCGATCGATGACGGGCAGATCCAGCAGGCGCGCGACGCCGTCGTCGACTTCGCCACGAGCAGCACCGTCGGCGCGGGCGCCATCTCCGGGCTCAGCGCGGCCGGTAACTTCATCACCGGGGCCCTGCTCATGGCGGTAATCCTGTTCTTCTTCCTGAAGGACGGCGAGAGCATCTGGGCCTTTGTGCTGCGCGCGTTCAAGGGCAAGAGCCTCGTGAAGGCACGCCGGGCCGGGGAGCGGAGCCTCAACGTCCTCGGTGGCTACGTGCGCGGAACCTCCATCGTGGCCCTGGTGGATTCGTTCTTCATCGGCCTGGCGCTTGTGCTCATGGGGGTGCCGCTCGCGCTGCCGCTCGCAGCGCTGACATTCATCGGCGCCTTCATCCCGCTGATCGGTGCCACCCTGGCGGGCGTCTTCGCTGCGCTTGTTGCACTGGTCGCCAACGGTCCGATCGCGGCCCTGATCGTCATTATCGTGGTGATCGTGGTCAACCAGCTGGAGGGCAACTTCCTTCAGCCCGTTGTTATGGGCCAGGCGCTCAACGTGCACGCCCTGGTCATCCTGCTGGCCCTCACCGCCGGCACCATCCTCGCCGGCATCATCGGCGCGATCCTGGCCGTTCCCCTCGTGGCGGTGGGCTGGGCTGCGATCAAGGCCTGGAACTCAGGGGGGAGCATCACTCCCGAGACCATCGCGGAGGCCGAGCACGAGACGCGGCTGAATGAAAAGGGCATCGGCGTGCGCTCCAAGCCGCACCGTGCGCGGACCCAGAAGGAAGAGCAGTCCAGCACCGCGGCCGTTGACGCCAGCCAGGACTGATGGCCGTCTACCTTGATCCTCCGCTGTGGCCGGCGCACGGAACGCACTTCTCACACCTGATCTCGGATAAGTCCCTCGAGGAACTGCACGCTTTCGCTGCCGCGGCCGGTATCCCGGAAAGGGCGTTCGACGGCGACCATTACGACGTCGCTGAGGCCCGGTACAGCGGCCTTGTGGCGGCCGGGGCTGTCCCGGTGGAGGGACGGGTCCTGGTCCGCAAGCTGATCGCCAGCGGCCTGCGTATCCCGGCCCGGCGGCGCAGCGGCTCGCTTAAGCTCCCGCTGCTGACCCGCTGGAACGCCGTCCTCCCGGGCCATGACGCACTCTTCCTCGATCTGCTGGACCGCTGGGGCGAGGAGCACCGGAAGTACCATGGCCGCACGCACCTGCTCGCGGTTTTGGAGGCTCTGGATCTGCTCACCGGGCCGGCTGGGCCGCCCCGCACCGTGCTGCTCGCCGCCTGGTTCCATGACGCCGTCTACCGCGGCATCGCGGGCCAGGACGAGGAGGAATCGGCCCGGCTGGCCGAGGACCGGCTTGCCCATGCCGGGCTCCCCGACGCCGAGGCGGCTGAGGTGGCCCGGCTGGTGCGGATGACCGCGGACCACCAGCCGGAGGCCGGCGACGGGTCCGCCGCCCTGCTCAGCGACGCGGACCTCTCGGTGCTGGGCGGGGAGCCTGCAGCCTATGCCCGGTATCTTTCCGCCGTCCGGCAGGATTTTGCGCACATCGGCGACGACGACTTCGCGGCCGGGCGCGCCGCCGTCGTCCGCCAGCTCCTACAGCTGCATCCGCTCTTCCACACCCCGCGGGGCCGGACACTGTGGCAGGAGGCGGCGCACCGGAACCTGAACGGCGAGCTCGGGTGAGCGGCCACAGCGGCACCCGCGGCACCCGCCGATAGCGCCTTAACAGCAACGCGGGGTCACTTAGCGCCCATGCCAGGGGCATTTATGGGCGCTAAGTGACCCCGCGTTGGGTGGATTCTCAGGCGCGACGCCGGAGGTGTTCGGCCAGGCGGTCGAAGGACTCCCGCCAGCCCTGGCCCTGGCCGTCCCGGTTGTCGGGGGTGTCGAACGGGCCCTGCCTGAAAGTCATCCGGGTGCCGCCGTCAATCTCCGCCAACTCGAACGCCACCTCGGTCTCGAAGCCGCGGGTGCCATCGGGCTTGTCCCACGCATGGGTGAACACGAAGAGGTTCGGCGGTTCAATGTCCGTGTGGACGCCGCTCCACCACTGTTCCTCCCCCGTATTGTCCCGGACCCTGCAGGCCCGGTACAGGCCGCCGACCTCCAGATCCGCATCGACGCTCTCCCGCGGGGTGTGGAATCCGCGCGGACCCCACCACGCGGGAGTCTGGGCCGGATCCGTCAGGGCGGACCACACCCGCGCGATCGGTACCTGGAACTCGCGCGCAATGACAAGGATGAGGTCTTCGGGCGGGGCGCCCTTCGTTGAGAGTCCTTGCGCAGGCTTTGCGGGTTCGGCTGTGACATGTTCGGACATTGGGGGACTCCATCCTCTATGCGGGTCAGCGGCCCGTCGTGCTGTAGCCCGTGACAAACGGCCGGTCGCTGGGGACGATCTGCTTGCCCAGCGGCATCAGGGACACCGGGATGAGCTTGAGGTTGGCGATGGCCAGCGGGATGCCGATGATGGTGACTGCCATGGCGAATGCGGTAACTACATGCCCGATCGCGATCCAGATGCCGGCGACGAGCAGCCAGATAACGTTCCCCAGCAGCGAAAACAACCCGGTGCCGCCCGGACGGTCCACCACGGTGCGGCCGAAAGGCCAGAGCGCGTAGGACGCGATGCGGAAGGACGCGAGCCCCCACGGGATGGTGACGATCAGCAGACAGCAGATTACCCCTGCCACGAAATAGCCGAGCGCCAGCCAGAGCCCGCCAAAGAGCAGCCAGATGATGTTAAGCAGTGTCTTCATGGCACTATTCTCTCCCATCGCGGGCCGATCCGGCCTACGGGTTGGCCCTGGACCTACCCTCAATTGGCTTCCCGGGACATCATTCAAACGCCCCGCGCTTTGCGCAGGCCCGGATCCGCACAATACTGGAACCATGCCTGCACTCCTGAAACTTGCCCTGATCGTCGCCCTTATCCTGCTGGTTGTCGGTGTTGTTGTGGAGGCTGTGCAGTTCCTGCTCTACGTTGGCCTGCTGGTCCTGGTCGGCGCCGGCATCGTGCACTTCCTGCGGCGCTCGCGCGTCACCCGCTGACGCCGCCGCCCGGGACGCACAGATGACCGGCATCGGGGACCTCCTTGGCCCCATTCTCGAAGTCATGACGTGGGTAGGATTCGTCCTGGGCCCGCCGCTGCTGCTGTGGGGCTGGATTTCCCGGCGGCGCCGGTGCCAGTGGGCCGAGACCACCGGCACAGTGATCAGCGCCGGCGGGTTCACGGGATACAGCTGGACAGACCACAACGACGCCGACCACCGGTCGCTGCTCCCCGCCGCCGAGTCGCACGGGCTGATGGAGGGGGCCGACGTCGTCCTCTTCTACGATGTGTGCCACCCCTCCCGGTGGGGGCTGGCACCGCCCAAACCGGACAACGCGGCGTGGGTCATCGGCTGGATCCTCATCTGGGTCGGTATCATCTCCACCGCCGGAGGCTTTGTCCTGCTGCTCTTCTGACCGCCTGATAAGTCAGCCTGTCAGGTCTGCTGCACCAGGGCGGCCGCGACGCCGGCGAACTCGTCGTCGAAGAAAGCCCCCTCCGGCAGGGACCGGCTATTCAGGCACCTCCCCCGCCCTATCTGGCCCCCTGCGTTCCGAGGATATTACAAGGTAGCCCGATGAGACAGGAAATGACCCGTTGCCGGATCGCGACACCTGCTTGTAAGGCCGCACCCTACGCTCGTCACCGGCCCTCCCGAGGGTTTTTCCAAGCCGGGGCACAATGTATCTCCAAGCCCGATGCTAGATATTGGAGGCCATCAGCGTCTTTCTGAGGAGACAAAATGGTTTTCAATCCGGCTGAACGTTCAGGCAAACGTCTGGATCCAAGAGTGGCTACCCGCCGTGGCGTTGCTGCGGCAGCCGCGCTGATTCTGACCCTAACGGGCCTGAGTTCAGCTCAAGCGGCCACCCAGGTAGCAGTGAAAAACCCCGGAGGACTGACTGCGGTCGGCCCGGTCAACACCGAACACGGATTTCCGTCCTGGTATGAGGACAGCACCAAAACCCGCGTCGAACTCTGCCTTGACGCCGAGAATCCCCTGTGTGGGTTTCTTCCCGGCGACATCCCTGACGAGAGCGCAGCCATATCGTTCCCGAACAACTTCCCGGCCGAGGCCTTCTACATGCTCGCCAGTTCCGGGCTGGAACTTCCCGGCGGAGGACGCGCGATCCTGGTCCTCGGGCTGGAAGCGGCCTTCGCGAACACCATCGCGGAAGGCGACCAGGTGGTCTTCGGCCGCCAACGGATCGTTGTCAAAGGAGGGCCAGCCAACACCACGCTGGAGTTCCGGCATCCATACGGCACCATCACCATCGATACCGATGCGACCGGCAGCGGCAAACTGGTGGAAGACATTGCACCCGCCATCGGCAACTTCACTACCGCGCTCAAGAGCAACATCGGCCCCTTCCTGAAGTGGGATCC
This sequence comes from Arthrobacter sp. CG_A4, assembly GCF_035985125.1. Lineage (NCBI taxonomy): Bacteria > Bacillati > Actinomycetota > Actinomycetes > Micrococcales > Micrococcaceae > Arthrobacter > Arthrobacter sp. CG_A4. Next base: position 57,595 of record NZ_JAXCID010000007.1, read on the forward strand.
GGCCACCGCCCCGGCCGCGCCGGAGGGGTATCTCGGAGACCCGAACCAGGAGCACACCGTCACGGGCAGCCCTCTGGCGTACAACAAGTTTTCCGTCGCCGGCGGCGGACTTGCCCTGGAAACCGACCGGTTCGGTCTCCAGGGCAAACTCGCCACCAACCGCGGAGTCAGCGCCGATGGCGCCGTGCTCAACGGGGACATGATTGACGTTTTCGCCAGCAGCGGCCCGGAATCTCAGCTTCAGGTCGACGGACAGGCGGGGAAATTCGAGACCACACCAATGGCGAACGACGCCGACAGCGGACGGTACTACGCCAGGATCAAGGTTGCCGGCACGGCTCCGGCGGCTATCAAAGTGTCCAACATCGGCGACAAACCCGCCAGCAGCAGCCTCATCAACGTGACCAAGCCAAGCGGCGTAGCCATCACCAAGGCACTATACGATGGAGCCAGCCTCACCGTTGCTGCGTACTCCACGGAGGGATACCCGTTGACTGTGACTGGCCTCGGTACCCTCGACGAGCCAGCACCGGGAACGCCGTCCGAGAAATCGTTCCCGACCAAGGCGCCGCCGGCAACTGTCACCGTCAAGACTGCCTCGGGCGGTTCAGCCTCCTTGCCTGTCACCGTCAACGGCGGCGCGGCAACGCCAGTGGGTCTTGCGCCGGTCACCCCGGCACCTGATCCAGGCCCGATCGTGGACACCGGGAACGGCCCGGGGCCAGTCGGCCCGACGGCCCCCGCAACAGCAACAGCAACAGCCACCGCATCCTCGCCCACCATGACACGCGGCAGTACCGTTCAGTTGGATGGCAGCGCCTCTACGGGTGCTGTCAGCTACAAGTGGCGCCAGGTTAGTGGTCCTGCGGTCACGATCTCGAGCGACACTGCTGTGAAACCCCTCATTTCCATTCCTTACTACGCTAAAAACACCGACACAGCTCCGCTGACGGTCAAAGCCGATGAACCGGTCCGAATCGACTTGGTCGTGACCGGTAAGAACGGCCTCGGGAGTGCCCCGGCCGCTGTGGAGCTGGCCATCCGAACTGACAATGTGACCATTGGCGCCGGGTCCCGCCACCGGGTTGGGACGGAACTACGAATAGTGGGCACGTCCACGCTCGCCGGCGCCGGCGCCCTGATGCCGGCCACGACCGTGGTCATCTACGACACCAGCCCCGGCCGGCCGGTCGCCAAACTCGGTACAGCACAGGTGGATAACCTTGGCGCCTGGTCGCTCAAGGCCAAGCCCGGACCCACCAGGCAAATCACCAGCGTGCTGGTCCAGTCCACCCGCGGCGGCACCGCAACTGGAGCAGTCACAACACGCTAGCGGCAACGCCACCAATGGTTCAGGGTCCTGTCCGCTCAGCGGGCGGGACCCTGAACCATTTCCTGATATACATTCAATCCGCGCGCCCTGACTGACCTGCCAAAAGCGGGCACGCCCGCGCCGCGGCGGACATTGGAAGCCGGGGTTGTGGCTGCAGGCAGGGCTCGTCCCGTCTGGAAGGCGGCATCCAAGGCGCCGGCTCTAGGCTTGAACCCCAACCAGGGTCCCGGATCGCAGCATATGGATCCAATGGCATCAGATCGGTCCTATAGGTGCCCTGCGAGGGCCTCCGACTAAGGAGGCCACACCCCGGGCTACCCCAGCCGCAGAGGCGCGGGGTTTCGCGGCGAGCTACTTGACCACATCTAATTCTGGCCCGTCAGCAGAGTACCTTGGATCGCCGTCAACGGCACGGCTCCGAAGTCCCTGGAATCGATCGATACGCCGCGATTGTCCCCCAGCACGAAGACGCTTCCGGGCGGCACCTTCTCGGGCCCGAAGTAGGTGGCGTCGATGCGGCTACGATCTACGAAAGACTCTGCGACGGCGACGTCGTCGACGAACAGCTCCGCGTCCCGGATGGCCACGCTCTGCCCCTCCCTTGCAATGACGCGCTTGATAGCGAGCCGGCCGTCAACCGGGCTGGTGAAGGCAACTATCACGCCGTTTCGGATCCAGTCCGAAGCGGCAGCGGGCTTGAACAGGACCACGACGGCGCCCGCGGGAATGGTCGGCTCCATGCTGTCCGAGGACACAGTGAAAGGTTCCACCAGCCAGCAGCGCGCGGCAAGGACGGCCATGACAGGGATCAGCGCGACCGCGAGGAGCCGGGCGCGGCGTCCCCTGTCGGACTGCAGGGTCGGCCCCGGCAGGCTGTGGCGCGGGAGCGGCCGCCTGCCGTCGCGGGTTCCCCGTGCAGGGTTCAATCCCGATCATCGTCCCAGACCGCTTTGGCCGCTGTCATTGGGTCATCCGCGTCCCAGTCGATTTCCTTCAGACCCACCCTGAACTGGGCCATCATGTCGTGGTCCTCGTGCGGCAGGTTGTGGCAGTGCATCATATAGACGCCCTTGTGAGGGGTGAACTTCATCAGGAGTCGGACGGTCTCGCCTTCACCTACATACACGACGTCCTTGGGCCCGCGCTCGTATGCGAAGGACGGCTTTCCGTTGCGGCTGAGGATCTGGAAATCCACCAGGTGGATGTGAAGGGGGTGAAACCAGCCACCTGACCCGTTTTCGATTTCCCAGATTTCCACCGAGTTGAGTTCAGGATCGGCAATGACTTTCTTGTAACCGCTGGCGATGACGTCCTGCCAGCTGTCATCGTTGATGGTCCACATGTTGGTGGTGTCGTTCCGCTTGACGCGGAACTTGCGTGTTTTCGCGGATTGCTCTGTCCGCAGCGACATGGCTTCGCTGTCGACCAACGCAGTCGGGATGCGGTTCCAGGTCGGGTCCGCGGTGTTCACCGGTTCGTCCGTCACGTCAAAGGCCATGATCTTGTTCGTGAAGTCGTAATCCACGTTGTTTTTGTTGGACAGGTTTCGGAGTTCGATCCGTTGCCCCGTCTTGTACTTCCGGAAATCGATAAGGATCTCATACCGCTCCGCTCCGGCATGGCGGTAGTTGACGACGGTCTGCGCCACCGGGATCAGGCCGCCATCCGTGCCAACCACGACCAACGGATCGCCGGTGCTGAGCGTCGGCCGCAACGAGCGGGAGATGGAACAGTTCAGGATCCGGAAGCGGTAGACGCGTTTTTGCACCTTCATGACGGGCCAAGGCTTTCCGTTGACCAGGATTACGTCCCCCCATAGGCCCGAGTGGCTATTGTCGTCATAGCCAAGGGACCCGTCCGCTGCGAACATGGCATCACTGACAGTTAGTGCCACGTCGTAGCGGCCCTGCGGGAGCAGCTGCCGTTCGACGGGATCATGCAAGTGATACTGCGCCGCGAGGCCGGAATAGGCGTTCAATGCCGTGAAGTGGACGCCGTGGTCGTGGTACCACAGCGTGCGTGCCGGCTGGAAGTTGGCGTAGTGATAGTCCTTGTAGAACCCCGGGTGTGTGATGTCGCTGGCGTAGCCGTCGAATTGCGGCCGCGATGCTGACCCATGGAGGTGGGTGGAAGTGGAAAGGGCATGCCCGTCCAGAGCGTGCCGGGCCGGCAGTTGGTTGCGCACCCTCAGAACAGATTTTGTGCCCTGCTCGAGGCTGATCGTCGGCCCCGGGAACAAACCGTTGTAGCCGAGAATGGGTGTGCTCAGCCTCGGGAGGATGCTTGCCGTGGCGGCCTTCTCCGTCAGCCTGTAGTAGTTGACCGGCGAGCCGTCCGCGGCATCCGTACCTGTCGCATAGGGCTGAAGGACCGGAGCCTGAACGAGCGCTGATTGGAAGGGCCGCGGCATGTCCTTGGAGTTGAGGCGGCTGGCCGACTTGGCCTCCACCGATCCCGTCGGCACCATCGCGCCACCAGCGCCAAGGACTCCCAGTCCCCCGATCAACAAAACCTGACGGCGAGAAATGGACATGGCAGGTCTCCTTTGTGTTCGGTAACTCGACTCTGCCGCACCCGGCTTGGAGATTTCCTGCGCCTGTCTCCCTACCTTGGAGTAACCCTAAAACGCAGCAGGGGTTAGTAAGCTGCCGCGAGGCGGGACACCAGCCGCGCTGTCACGGTTGTGCCGGCGCCGGGGACACTAAGGATTTCCAGCGCTCCGCCGGCCTCCCTGATGGTGTCCTTGAGTATCCGCAGGCCCAGGTGCCCGTCCACGGAGCCCTGCATCTTGTCGAATCCCTTGCCATTGTCCGAGATGCTTATTTCCGAGCCTTGATGGTCGGTCCGCAGCGAAAGCACTACCGTGGTTGCCCCGGAGTGTTTGGCACTGTTTGACAATGCCTCCCGGGCCACGCGGTAGAGCAAAGCCGACACGGCGAGGTCCAGCGGGCCGTCCTCCGGGACCCGCAGACGCACGGTGAGACCGCGCTCCTGATGTGGCTCCACGAGCCGTTCCAAGGACGTCTTAAGCCCAAGCTGTTCAAGGTCGGGAGGATACAGCTCGCTTGTAATGGCCCGCAGAGCGCGTACGCTCCGCTGCAGTATCCTTCGGGCTCCACCGAACACTGGTTGTTGTTCGGGCAATCCGTGGTGCTCTTCTGATTCCAGGGCGTAGCCCAGCCCGGATAGGTCCTGGATCACTTCATCGTGCAGGTCGCGTGCGATCCTCCGGCGTTCAAGGTCGGAGGCCTCAATGGCTCGCTTGAGCAGCCGGTTCCGTGCAACCTGATGCTCTTGGATCCCGCGGGCCAAGCGAAACGCCGGGGGCAGTTGGGCGAGCTGCAAGGCCGCCAGCGAAAGTAGCAGGGGCGGAATCATGCTGTAGAGGACCGCGTCTTGTTCGACCCGCATGGGTCCGTCGTCATAGTAGGCCTCAAAAATCAGCCGGGTACCGTCAATCGCCGCCGAGCTGACGTAGACCTCCACTAGGTCTCCTGACGCTGACTCGTACTCGTTCTCCAGTTCCTGCTGGCTCTCCAGCGTGGCGGTCCCGGGGCCTCCGGCCAAAAGATCCCGGCCCCACGCCGGTAAATCGAATTGCTGGCCTACCAACGAGCGCATGTCCGAATAGACCACCCGCCCGTCCGCGTCCCACACCTTGATACGCAGCACCGATGCGTCGCTGCGCCAAGGCTGCAAGGCAAGGTCCAATGCGGCCAGTGCAGAGGGATCACCGGCGAGCAGCGCTTCGTTTACGAGCGGCTTGATGGCAAGATCGGCAACGCGTTGGGTGAGGAGGACAGCGTTGTTGAGCGCGTGCCGTTCCGCCGCGGCCCGAATCCAAAACGCGACCGGAGTCGCCACAACGAGCAGGGCCAGGAACCCCATCAGGAGGAATTTAGCCACAGCGGCCCGGACCTGGAATCGTTCAGCCGCTCCCGGGTAGCTCGGCGTGCTGCCGCCCGCCGCGTCAGAAGGCCTGGACATTGGACTTCGCGCTCAAAATGCCCCGAAGCTGTGCTTCCGCCATCGCTTCTCTTTGCGAGTGAGTGCCAAGTTTGGAAAAAATGGTTTTGACGTGGCCGCGGCACGTGTGGATTGAGATGTTCAGGCTATGCGCCACCGCCCGTATCTCATGCCCTTCCGCCATCAGGCGCAGCACGTCCAGCTCGCGGGGACTTAGGGGGGGCCCAGCGGGGGGCCCGGCGGAAGCTTGGTGGGGGACGCCAATCTGGGCCACCAACGACGGGTGTACCACCATGTTTCCCGCCCGCGCGTGCCGGAGCGTGTCGAGCACAGCGGCCAGCGAGCCGTCTTTGGGGAGGAATCCGCATATTCCGATGCCGGCCGCCTGCCGGAGGACGTCCTGGGACGGATCTCCGGTCAGCATGATTATCCGCGTTTCCGGCGCATATTCCAGAATGCGGATCGCCGCTCCCAGCCCGTCACCGTCGGGCAAATGATAGTCCATGACGACAACGTCGGGTGCCAGATCACGGCACATCCGCACGGCGTCCTCGACGGAAGCCGCCGAACCAACACTGTGAAGGTCCGGCTCCCGGTCCAGTGCGCCGGTCAGTAGCTCGGCGAAAGTCCTGTGGTCGTCGACGGTCAGGATGCGTATCGCGGTCCGGGCTGCCGGACCAGCGTTCTGGGCTCCGAGCGCAGATGTTCCGCCTACGGGTGCCAGCGCAGTTGCAGGGGCCGGCCTTCCGGCGTCCCCCGTGAGGCGCAGCAGGCGGGCGTGCACCGCGCGCAGTGCATCCCCGGGGCTGCACCCCATCTCCCGTTCCAGCGTGCGCCGGTATTGTTCGAAGGCCCGGAGCGCTTCCAGCGGTTGGCCTGACGCCTCCAGCCCCAGGACCAAGGAAGACCAGGCCCTCTCGTTGAGCTCGTCCCCCGACAGGGCCTCCCTCGCCCAGGCGACTGCCGTGTCGTGTTGATGCAGGGACATCGCCAATTCAGCGGCGAGCACCCGGGCTCGGCAGACCCGAAGCTCATGGTTGCGCCGTTCCTCATCCGCCCAGGACGCCCGCAACTCATCTCCCAGCAACGGCGCAGAGGCCAGTTCAAGGGCTTCCTGCAGGAGTTCCAGAGCCTCCGTGGCCCCACAGGTCGATGCTCGACGCAGTAGGTCATTAAACCGGCTCACATCCAGGTCAACGAGGAGGGAATCCATCATGTAGCCTCCCGAGACCGTCCGAAGGGGACCGGCCTTGCCCTGGCCCGGCTGCAGATGACGCCGAAGGACGCTAACGTAGCTTTCCAGCGTCGGGAGCGCCTCTGCGGGTGGTCGCCCGGCCCACAGGACCTCAATAAGACGATCCTTGGATACTGGCATGCCGAGATTCAGCAAGAGGATTTCGAGGATCTGCCGCGGTTTGGGACCGCCAAGCCCACCGGACTCAAGGACTGCGCCGCCGCGTCGGATCCTGAGCGGGCCGAGGATCCTGATGTCAAGGATGCCTTGCGTCCGCAGATCCACGCTCACGGTCGACGGGCCGGCATTCTCCGGCGGAAGAATAGAAAGCATGTGAGACCTGCAATTCAGACGGAACCCTGTGCCCTCAAGCTATTTCCATCCAACAACTCTCGACACGAGTAAGGGGTACCTGTTTTTCATCGGTTAGCCAGACACCGACTACGTGCCGCTAGCTTCCTCCCCGGTGGTGACCCGCACCAAGGGACAGTCCGGGCCCCCCGGGCAGTTCCAGGGTCAGCTCGATGGCCCGGTCGGGGAGCTCGAAGACGAGCGTGGCGTTGATACTTTCCCCCTGGCGTGCGACCGCGGGAGCCGGAGAAGCCCAGATCGCTTTCCATTTCCCTGCGCCGAGGCCCGACACGGAGTACTCGGACGGGTCGTAGGAGAGACCGCCTTGCTGCAAAGCGGTCAGCTCCAGCAGAACGCGGACGCGATGGAGTCCCTCGCCAGGTGGAGTGGCCAGCGCCGCAGCAGCAGCGGCGGGCGTCCATCCGTCGACGTCGGAGGGCAGTACCCCGTTGATGCGTGCGAGTCCGCCGTTGAGGCTGGCTGAGGCGCCCAGCATAGCCGGAGGTTTCCGTGGTGTGGCCGTCACGACGCTCGCGACCAGGCACCCTACGAGGACGAGCAATATTGCCGGAATAAGGATTCTCGCGCGCTGGAGTGTCGCTGACGATGACATGTGAGCAATTTTCCCGCCGGCGCCCTAGGGAAACCCTAGGAAAGGTCCTCAGGGCGATCGTCGTGGGTGTTCATGACGACAGGATATCTACAAGCGGCTGTCCCTACTGTGAGCCTCACAAGTTCGCCGGTTGGCGCACGATGTTCGCGCCGGGGCGGAGCAGTGAGAGATGCACAGGATGGATGTGGTCATGAAACGAAGATTTGGACCGCTGGTCGCAAGTTTCGGGCTTGTTGCGCTGGTCGGCACTGCACCCCACGCCGTCCAGTGGGGGCTCCTGACTGGAGTGGGCAACGGCACTGGTCCACAACAAGGTGAAATCCTGCAGTCGCGCGCCACCTTCGACATTATCTCCGTGATCGCCCTCCTCGTGGCCGGTGTCGTGGGCTGCGTGGTTGCCGGGCGACTGCCCGGCCGCGTCCGGCGTCTCCGGGACACCACCGACCACCTATCGCTCGATGAGCCGGGTCAGCGGGTCCCATTGCCCTCCTCCACCGACGACGACGTCGCCGTACTCGCCGCTACATTCAACAACCTCATCGATCGGCTTGAGCGCGGGACCGCGGAGCACCGTCAATTTCTCGACAATGCCAGCCGTCAGCTGGCTGCGCCGCTCGCTGCCGTCCGTCGGCACCTCGAGCTGCTGAGCGCCCACGACGCGGAAAGCGCCGCCCGGTCCCGTACTCTTCTACTGAAGGAGCTGGAACAAATACAGCGTCTGGTCAACGACTTCCAGGTGCTTGCCGGTAGCAGGCGCCCGGACTTCATCCATGCTGAATGGATCGACGTCGATCAGTTTCTGGAAGAAGCTCTGCAGCGGGCCAAGATCCTTGGCCGCCGACGCTGGACCCTAAGCGTGAAGCCTGGCGGCTGGGTTCTCGCTGATCGTCAGCGCGTGTCCCAGGCCGTGGATCAGCTCACCGCCAATGCCCTGACTACCACCTCCGAAGACGACACGATTTCCCTCGGCGGTGTCTGGGCTGATTCTCCCGCAACGTCAAAGCGGAGCGGCGCTTCGGCCGCACGTGTCTCGTCCGCTCTGATTGGAGGACTGGACATATGGGTCTCGGACACTCGATCAAGAATTCCCGCAGTGGAGCACCAGCGAATAAATGACCGATACGCGTTGTCCGGCCCGATGTCCCCGGGCGAAAGCTCGTGCCTGGGGCTGCCGATTGTCAAGGCAATCGCGGAAGCGCACGGGGGCAGCGTCCGGGTCCACTCGGCGGCCCGAGGCGGGAGCAGATTTACACTCTGGCTTCCGGCTCGGCTGGACATCATTCGGCAGCGAGGTTTGTGCGGACAAACGCTCCAGAGCCCAGAGCCCAGATAGACGACCGGTGATTCTCGATGAAAGTACCAGAAAGTCCGGGGAGCGGACGCCGATGATTTACCCTCAGACCGCTGGCGGTTCGCGGGTACGCGGAGAAGTAAAGTGATCCCGGCGGAGGATCCGCTCAATGGACCAGCCCAGCCTCCCGACTACGTCGCCGAACGCGGGGCGGCGCCGCGCGAACAGGCTTCCGTCGAAGCTTCCGAACAGTACGCCGGTACCTCCCTGCGGCTTCAGGCACTCGAGATCATTGGCAGTCTCCTCAACAGCACCCGGCCGGAACTGGAAGAGGCCCGGTCCTGCCTGCGCCGTCATGTCCAAGCGCACCCCTGGGATCCGGAGATCGCCCTCCTGCTGCATCTTTGGGACCGCGCACAGCTCCTTGTCACTCCATGGGAGGTGATTCTCCCCCCGATGCAGCCGCCGAGCGCCATTCAATCAATGAATCTGCCGCCGCCCAATCCGCCAGAAAACCGATCCGGGGTGGGACCTCTGCCGGCATAAACCGCTGCGCGGCGCCGAAGACCGCCCACCTCACGTGTCTGGTTTCGAGGGGCCGCGCCGCCGTTGTCGGCCCAACGCGGCCGGACCGGCCGCATTTCTGCCTGTGTTGTCGGGCCACCGCCTCCCGGCAGCCCGGTCAGGCCTTGGCCGCCACCACAAAGCCGCGGATCCTGGCCAGGTCCTTCACCCCGCGGGAGGATTCGACGCCGGAGGAGACGTCCACGCCCCAGGCGCCGGCCCGGGCCGCAGCATCGGCGACGTTGGCGGGATCCAGCCCGCCGGCCAGCAGCCAGCTCCGGCCCGCTAAGCCATCAGGGCCCGCCAGACCCTTGGCCCGGACCGAGGCGTAGTCCCAGGCTTCGCCGGAACCGGGCATCGCGGCGTCGATCAGCAGCATTTCCTCGCCCCAGTCGGCGAACGCCTCGGGCGGGGCGGACATGTTCACCGCGCGGATGAGCCTCAGGCCGGCGTCGTGCACGGTCTGCACGTCCGCCGTTGTTCGGACGCCGTGCAGCTGGACCCATCCCAGGCCCGCCTCACGGGCCACGGCGACGGCGTCCGGGGCTGCTTCGTGCCGGAAAACTCCGACGGCGGGGACCCCGGCGGGGACGTGGGCCAGGAGCTCCCGGACCTGCGCGGGGGTCACTTCCCGGGGGCTGGGAGTCAGGACGAAGCCGACGGCGTCCGCCCCGGCCTCCACTGCGGTCCGGACCGACTCGGGGGTACTGAGCCCGCATACCTTGACGAACATTCGGCTCCTTCTGCTGTGTTTCCTTCCTCCGACGTTAGCAAGTCCACCGGTAGGATCAGGCACCCTACCGGCACACCGAGGTGAGATTTGGCGCCCATGTTTGTCCAGAACATGGGCGCGAAGTCGGACCTCGGCGCTGTCCGGCAGCGGCCCGGGACCCGCGTGCGCGCCCGGGGGCCCAGCCGCGAACGCACCGGCCCGGCGGATAGGCTGGAGGCATGGAGATCATCCGCTTTGCCGAGCTGAAAGCCCAACCCTGGCGCAACGGCGGCGGTGTTACCCGCGAACTGGCCGGCCACCCCGTGGCCGCGTCCTCGCGGAACAGCACCGAACAGGACGGCGGCCGGGACTGGCGGGTGAGCATCGCCGATGTGTCCAAGGCCGGCGCGTTTTCCGCGTTCCCCGGCATGGACCGTGTGCTTACCGTGATCGACGGCGAACTGCTGCTGCTGACCGTCGACGGCGCCGAGCACCCGTTGGAGAAGTACCGGCCGTTTCGCTTTTCCGGCGACGCCGACTCGGCCGGCGCCCTGCCCACCGGCGACATCCGCGGCCTCTTTGTTCTCACCCGCACCGGCGCGTTCAAGGGCTACACCTCCATCATCGAACTCTCCAAGAAACGCGCGCACCCCGTATTTGAGGGCCAGTTCGGCATCCTGCTGCAGGGTCAGGCCACCGTCGGCCCGGGCACTGCGGGCACCGAACCCGGCGCGGACGCAGGGGCCGGGGCCGGCACGGCGCCGGCTGCCGCCGTCGAGCCCCGAACACTTGACCAATACGACGCCGTCGTCGGCTCCGACGCCACGACGCCGGAAATCCTGGGCCGCGGTTTCCTCGCCGTCGTCTCGATCGACCGGGTCGCGGAGTAGTCCTTCCTCTATAGCCGCTTGAGACTGGAACTTCGCCTCGCGGGGCGGCCTTGCTAGGCTTGACTCAAGGTCGCTTTCTTGGCGGCCTCCGGACGACGGTTCAGTACCCGGAACGCGACAAGACTGGCCGCAGGAGCAGTTATGCCGTGGATCATCCTCATCTTTTCCGGAGCGCTGGAAGCCGTCTGGGCCGCAGCCCTGCACCGGACCTCGCAGAACACAGGCCGACGCCGGATCGCACCGGCCGCCATCTTCCTCGTCTCAGTGATGGCCAGCCTGGGCGGGCTGGCCATCGCCATGCAGTCCATCCCGACCGGTACCGCCTACGCGGTCTGGGTGGGGGTCGGGGTGGTCCTGACCTCCGCCTACGCGATGATCACCAAGGTTGAGCCCGCGACCGCCGGACGGATTTTGCTGCTCGGCGGAATCGTCGCCTGTGTGGCCGGCCTGAAGCTGGTGGCGTGACCATGGCAGCGAACCGCACGCCGGAATCCGCAACGAAGGCGCCCGCAACCACAGCCCCCTGGCTGATCCTGCTCGCCTCGGCTGTGCTGGAGGCAGTCTGGGCCACGGCCCTGGGCCTGTCTGACGGCTTCACCCGGCCACTGCCCACCCTCGTCTTCGCGCTGACCGCGACCTTGAGCATGGTGGGGCTTGGGCTGGCAGTGAAGCGTATCCCGCTCGGCACGGCCTACGCCGTCTGGGTGGGGGTCGGCGCGGCATTGACGGTCGGCTGGGCCATGGCGACCGGCGTCGAACCAGCCAGTCCGCTGAAATTGCTGTTCATCGCCGGGATCGTGGGCTGCGCCGCGGGTCTGAAGCTGCTGCCGGCCGGGAAATCCGTCCCTGCCCCGGCGCTCCCGCCCAATTAGTCGGCGGCCACCCTCTCTTTCCAGTCCGACACGCCGTGCCGCGGCGCGGAATATGCTGGTGCGCCAAAAGTAACTGGGCACGAGCGCTGGAATACTCCCGGGCCGGACGCAGTTCTTGGCAGGGAACACTCCCGGGCCGGACGCAGTTCTTGGCAGGGACGGCAGTTCGGCAGGAAAACCAGCGAATGGAGACCGACGATGAATGCAGCATCAGTCCAGCTCGGCGACGGCCTCTCGGTCAGCCCCCTGGGGTTCGGCGGTATGGCCCTGACCCCGGTCTACGGGGACGTGGATCCGGCCGAGGCGCTCAAAACCCTGCACCACGCGGTGGATTCCGGCGTCAGCTTCATCGACACGGCCGACATCTACGGCGGGGGCAGCAACGAGGAACTGATCGCCAAGCTGCTCAAGGAACGCCGGGGCGACGTCCAGCTCGCCACTAAATTTGGCCTCGTGGGCACACCGGGAACCGGTTACACGGACATCCGGGGCGACGCCGCCTACGTGCGGCAGGCCGTGGACCGCAGCCTGCAACGGCTGGGCACCGACACCATCGACCTGTACTACCTGCACCGCCGTGACCTCCGCGTTCCGATAGTGGAAACCGTGGAGGCCATGGCGGGGCTGGTGCAGGCCGGCAAGGTGCGGCATCTTGGCCTGTCGGAGGTGACGGCCGAGGAGCTGCGGGAAGCCAACAGCATCCACCCGATCGCCGCGGTCCAGAGTGAATGGTCCATCTGGAGCCGCGATGTGGAACGCAACGTTGTTCCCGCCGCGGCCCAGCTCGGGGTGGGCTTTGTGCCCTATTCGCCGCTGGGCCGGGGATTCCTCACCGGCACCGTGGACGCGGCCAAACTGGGCGACAACGACTTCCGCCGCAACATCCCGCGCTTCGCCGCAGACGCCGCCGACGCCAACCAGGTTGTGGTGGCCACCGTGCAGGCAGTCGCCGCCGAGCTCACCGCGGCCGGGCAGGATGCAACCCCTGCCCAGGTTGCCCTCGCCTGGCTCCTGGCGCAGGGCCGGAAGCTGGGACTTCCGGTGGTCCCCATCCCCGGCACCCGCAAGGCGCACCGGATCGACGAAAACTGGGGGGCCCTGGCTTTGACGCTCGACTTCACCGCAGCGCAACTGACGAAGCTCGACGCCGCTGCGGACGCCGTCGTCGGCTCCCGGTCCGCGGACCCCAACTGGGTGTCCGAGGGCCGTGAATAGCGCCTCCGTAGACTGAAGCCCATGGACTCGCTAATTCACTCGTTACGTGACATCACCATCCGCCGGATTTCAGTCAGCGAGATGGACAACAACGTGTATCTGCTCACCCACAAAACATCCGGGGCGCAGCTCCTGATCGATGCGGCCGATGACCCGGCCGCCATCCAGGGGCTGCTTGTGGACGCCGCCGCGGCTACTCCAGCGACGCCGAAGCTGGCGCTGATTGCCACCACCCACCAGCACTGGGACCATGTCCGTGCACTGCCGGACCTGGTGGAAGCCACCGGGGCTAAGACGGCCGCCGGAACGGATGACGCCCCGGGGCTGCCGGTACCAGTGGATGTACTGCTAGATCACGGGGACGTCCGCAACTTCGAAGGCTTCGATGTGACGGCAGTGCACCTGCGCGGGCATACCCCGGGTTCGATCGCACTGGTGTACCAGGACCCGGCAGGCCCGGCCCACATATTCTCGGGCGACTCGCTCTTCCCGGGTGGGGTGGGCAACACCAACGAGGATCCGGAGCGGTTCGCTCAGTTGATCGCCGATGTGAGCGAGCGGTTGTTCGCCATGTATCCAGATGACACCGTGGTGCATCCGGGCCACGGCAAGCCGACCACCCTGGGAGCGGAACGCCCGCACCTGGCTGAGTGGCGTGCCCGGGGCTGGTAGGCCCGGAGTTGGTTCCCGCCCAGTTGGTTGAGCCCGCAGCAGGTGGGCCCGCAGGTGGGTGCCGCCCAGTTGGTTAGGCCCGCAGTAGGGCGCCGCCCAGTTGGTTGAGCCCGCAGCAGGTGGGCCCGCAGGTGGGTGCCGCCCAGTTGGTTAGGCCCGCAGTTGGTTCCCGCCCAGCTGGTGGGCCCGCAGCACGATCCGCGCTGGGCTTCGCAGCTTGCGCTGCGCTTCGTGCTCCGCGCTGCGCTTTATGCCGGTCGCTGCGGGAATTCCCGTAGCGACCGGCATTTCGCGTAGCGCCGGTTATTTTGGGTAGCGGAAAACAGCGACTCTATCGGCTGCGGCGTTCGTTCGACGCCGGAGCGGAGGCGCGGCGGGGGCCGCCGCTGCGTGCCGGACGTCCGTCGCCGGAGCGGCCGTTGCCGCCGCCAGCGTAGGAACCGCCCGAGGTACCACCGGTGTTGGAGGACCAGACAGCGGAGTTGCCACCGGCGTTGCTTCCGGCGGAACCGGCGCCGGCAGCTGCACGCTGGCCCGTCGCCGGACGACCGCCGCGCGCACCGCCGGTGGCGCCACCCGTGCGGGGCGCGCCCCCCGTGCGGGGTGCACCACCGGTGCGGGGTGCGCCGCTGCGGGGAGCAGAAGCACCCCGGGCGTCGCTGCGTCCTTCTGTGGCGCGTCCGTCCGAACCGCGGCCGGCCGAGGCGCGGCCGCCTGCAGCCGGTACGTCGTTGCGGTGGGTGCCATAGGACGTTGAGCGGCCGCGGGTGCTGCGGCGTTCGGCGCGCTCGGCATCCTGCCGGTCTTCGTTCTTCTCGATGACACGCTCAGCCGCGTTGCGTGCGGCGGCCTGGCCTTCGTAAGCCACGGCACGGCGCTCGGCGCGGGGCAGATCGGTGCGGGGAGCCTCGGCTCCGACGCGTCCGCGTCCACCACGTCCGCCCCGGCCACCCGCGGTGGGTGCAGCCTGGGTGGTGCGGCGGGCGCGCTTGCGCTCGGCGTTCGCCCCGGTGGAGCTGCCGCCGCCCTGGTTGGACTTGGCGGCCAGCAGCGCGGCGCGGGTCCGCGGATCGATCTTGTCCGCCATCTCGCCGACCAGCTGCGCCACCAGCGGGGAGTTAGCGGTAACGCGCTCGAAGTTGACCTCGACGCCGGCCGCCTTCATGAGCTTCTTGACGTCGGACTGCTGCTCCGGCAGTGTCAGCGTGACCACGGTGCCGTCGGAGCCTGCTCGGGCCGTACGGCCGGAGCGGTGCAGGTACGCCTTGTGCTCCGTGGGCGGATCCACGTGGATGACCAGTTCGACGTCGTCGACGTGCACGCCGCGGGCGGCAACGTCGGTGGCCACCAGGACGCGGACCTCACCGGAGGAGAACTCGGCCAGGTTGCGGTCACGGGCGTTCTGCGAGAGGTTGCCATGCAGATCGACGGCGGGGATGCCGGCGTCGGTCAAGGTCTTGGCGAGCTTGCGGGCGTGGTGCTTGGTGCGCATAAAGAGCATCCGGCGGCCGGCACCCGAGGCGAGCTCGACGATCAGCTGCTTCTTGACGGTCTGGTCGTTGACCACCAGCACGTGGTGCTCCATGGTGGTCACCGCGGCCTGCGGATCGTCCACGGAGTGGGTCAGCGGGTTGGACAGGTAACGCTGGACGATTTTGTCCACACCGTTGTCCAGGGTGGCGGAGAAGAGGAGTCGCTGGCCCTTGCTGGGCGTCATGTCCATGAGCTTCTTGACCACCGGAAGGAAACCGAGGTCGGCCATGTGGTCGGCCTCGTCCAGGACGGTGATCTCAACGGCCTCGAGGGTCAGGATGCGTTGGCGGATCAGGTCCTCCAGGCGGCCCGGGCAGGCGATGACGATGTCGACGCCGGCGCGCAGGGCCTTTTCCTGGCGGGCCTGGGAGATGCCACCGTAGATCACGGTGGTGGTCAGGCCCATGGCCTTGGCCATCGGCTCGATCGTGGCGTTGATCTGGGTGGCCAGCTCACGGGTGGGGGCCAGGACCAGGCCCATGGGGCGGCCCGGCTTGCGGAAATGCTTGGCCTCCCGCTCAGCGAGTCGTGCTACAAGCGGGATGGCGAAAGCGATGGTCTTGCCCGAACCGGTGCGGCCGCGGCCCAGAACGTCGCGTCCGGCCAGGGTGTCCGGGAGGGTCTTGACCTGGATGGGGAACGGTTCCAGGATCCCCTGCGCGGTCAGGGTGTCGGCGAGGGCCTTGGGCGTGCCGAGGGCAGCGAAAGTAGTCATGTGTTTTATAAAGTCTTTCAGGCGGTATCCATGCGGATATCGGCCCCCGGTGCCGGTTGGCCCAGGGGTTCGCCGAAGAAAAGTCAGGTGATCGACCGGGCTGCCACTCACCTTGCGGAAGTGGCCGCTGGGACCAAATAGAACGCGTTCATCGACGCAGGATGTGCCTCTCACATGAAAAAACCCACTCCCTGCAATCGGATTCCAGAAGAAATCCAGCAGGGGAACCGGTTGATGGACCGGGCCGGTCATTCAAGACCAAAGTGGGCATCACTGCACATCAAGTTCCCCTAGCCTATCATCCGGTGCCGGTCCGGCCCGCATCGCGCAGATCCGGCGCGGGAAACAGCCTCCCGTAGTGCCAGGCCCCGGTCCAGTCGCTGTATCCCGGCCGCCCCGCGCCTGCAATGATGAGGTGAACGACCCCGAGGAGCACGATGACCGAGCACCAGCACCCCGACGGCGAGAGCAACGCCACCGCGGCCCAGCAATGGGACGAGACGTACCGCGGCCGCCCCAGGATGTGGAGCGGGCAGCCCAATCCGCAGCTGATCGCCGAGGCAGCGTACCTGCCTCCCGGCACGGCCCTGGACCTGGGCTGCGGCGAGGGTGCCGACGCCATCTGGCTCGCCGGCCGGGGCTGGATGGTCACGGCGCTGGACGTTTCCGCCGTCGCCCTTGAACGCGCCACGGCCCATGCGCAGGAGAACGGGCAGGGCGCAAACATCGAGTGGGTACAGCAGGATCTCGCCACCTGGGTGCCCGCCCAGCTCTTCGACCTGGTCACGGCCCAGTTCCTGCATTCCACCGTGATGCCCTGGCAGCAGGCGCTGCAGCTGGCCGCCGCGGCGGTGCGGACGGGCGGCACCCTGCTCGTCGTCGGCCACCATCCCGACGGGCTGCCACCGTGGGGGCAGCATCACGCGCCGGAGCGGTTCTATACGGCAGAGGAGTTGGCCCGGGAGCTGGGGATCGAGGCGCCCGAGTGGGGCCTCGACGTCGCGGACACCCGGCACCGCAGCATCATCGGTCCCGACGGCGAGGCGGCTGACGTAACCGACGCCGTGCTGCGCGCCACCCGGATGGAAGCGCACTGAGAAAAGCGTCCGCTGGTCGAGCCGCCCGCCCGGCCCACCGCTTCCCCAACTGACTGGCAGCAGAGACCGTTTTGGGCGCTCAGAACGGCCCCTGCTGCCAGTCATTTGCGCCGAACGGACGTCTTCCTCGCGGCGACCCGCGGGGCGACGACGACGGCGGCGAGGCCGATCACCGCGGTCAGCGCGAAGACGCCGGCGAAGGACGCCGCCGTCGTGCTGTCCGTGGACGTCGTCGTGAAGGCGGTAAAAATGATCCCCGTGGTGGCGAGGGACAGCGCCCCGCCGAGGGAGTCGGAAATGGACATCGCCGAGCTGTTGAAGCCCGCGTTTTCCTTGCTGGACAACGCCAGCGTCATCACGCTCAGGCGTGCGTACATCAGGCCCATGCCGGCGCCGGCGAATACCCATGCGGCGATCGCGACGGCGGCCGGCCAGTGGAGGACGGTGGTCACCAGCACCAGCACGACGGCGCCGAGCACTAGGGCCGCGCCGATCCGGACCGCGCGGCTGTTCTCCAGCCGCGGCCCGAGCCGGCCCTGGACCGCGGAGCCGGCAGCCCAGGCGACGGCGCCTCCGGTGAGGGTCAGGCCGGCGAAGGTGGGTGAGAAAACGTAGCGCTCCACCAGCAGGTACGGCAGGTAGACCTCCGCGCCGAAAAACGCGGCGGAGGCCAGGCCGCGGGTAAGGATGACGCTGGGAAGGCCGCGGCCGGCGGTCAGAGTGCCGCGCGGCACCAAAGGCCGGACAGCGACGAGGGCCACGACGACGGCCGCTACTGCCGCGATTCCGCCGGCTACCGGGAGCCCGGCGGAAAGGTTCAGGCCCAGCACGGCGAGCGCCGCGAGGCAGGCCCAGGCCAGCCGGCCATAGCCCCCGGCACTGCGCGTGGCAGAAGGGGACATGTCCAGCGGTGCGGTGCGGCCGGGCGCCTCCTCGGGCCCGCCGTCGTCGGGGGTGCCGCGCAGTCCGCGCAGCGCCGGGATAATCATGAGCAGGGCCGGCACCACCAGCCCCACCACGCCAAGGAACACCCAGTGCCAGCTGGTGAGCTGCGCCACGAGGCCTGCGGCGAAGGGACCCACCAGTGAGGGGAACACCCACGCCGCGGAGAAGGCGGCGAAGATCTTCGGGTGAAGCGGCGGCGGATAGACCCGGGCGATCACCACGTAGAGGGCCACCGTCATGGCGCCGCCGCCCAGGCCCTGCACCAGCCGGCCGGCCACCAGGGCGGGCATACTCTCTGCTGTTCCGGCGATCAGCAGGCCCGCCACGAACATGGCCACGGACGCGTACAGCGGGCCCACCGGGCCGCGCCGGTCGGACCAGTTCCCGGCGGCCACCATGCCGATGACGCCGGTGGCCAGCGGGCCGGCGAACGCCAGGGCGTAGAGGGCAGCCCCGTCCAGCTCGCGGCTGACCAGCGGCATGATGGTGGTCACCGCCAGGGATTCGAAGGCGGCCAGGAACACCAGGGCGCAGGCACCCAGGGTCACCAGCCGATAGTCGCGGCGGAAGATGCCGGTTGATTCCAGGGACGGGGCGGGGGCGGTACTGGGCAAGGGCGTGGCCTGATCGATAGTCATGGACGCAACCGCAGAACCTCAACCCATCGTGCGGTCAAGGCCCGTCCCCCCGGAGGATTTGCCGGCGAGTTTTCGGCGGAACGCGAGTGTTGGCTCAAGGGGAAGCATGCCACAGCTGCCAGGCGGGCGCACCACTTCACGGGCGGTCGCACCACGGCGCACCACCCGCCGGGCATCGGCGCGGCATCACGGCCTGGGCCGCTGACCATCAGCCAATGAAGCGGTCCCGCCCGGCGCGGTAGCCGAACACTGCGGCCAGCGAGCCGACCACAAGGAAGAGCACGCCCGCCGCGGCAAAGGACCCCGTGGACTGGTGCAGCTGGCCCACCAGCAGGGTCCCGGTGGAGCCCAGCCCGTAGCCCACACCCTGCATCATCCCGGACAGGTGCGCGGCCGTGTGGCCGTCCCGGGTACGGACCATGATCATGGTGAGCGCGACGGCGGTCAGGCTGCCCTGGCCCAGGCCCAGCACCCCGGTCCAGACCCAGATCAACTCCAGCGGGCCGAAGATACTCAGCGCGAAGCCGCCGCCGGTCATCAGCGCCACCACGATGTTGATGGCCCGCTGGTCCCGGAATCTGGTAGCGAGCGCCGGGGCGAACAAGGACCCGAGCATCTGCAGCACGATCGATACGGAGACAATCACCCCTGCCGTGCCGCCGTCCACCCCGCGTTCGCGCAGGATCGGGGCCAGCCAGGCGAAAACGCTGAAGGACATCATGGCCTGGAGCACCATAAAGATGGTCACCTGCCAGGCGACCGCTGAGCGCCACACATTCACGCCGTCGTGCGCAGTCTGGTGCGGGCTATGACGCTGCCGGATGGCCAGCGGCAGGAACAGCAGAAGAACGACGCCGGCGGGCAGCACCCACATCCACAGCGCCGCCGTCCACTCCCCCGTCGCCCTGAACACCGGGTAGGTGAAGCCGGCGCCGAGGGCGGCGGAGGCGCATATCGCCGTGGTGTAGAGCCCGCCCATCAGGCCCAGCCGGTGCGGGAAGTCGCGCTTCACCAGGCCGGGGAGCAACACGTTGCAGAGCGAGATCGCAGCGCCGCAGGCCGCCGTTCCGAGCAGCAGCGCCGGAAGATGCCCGGCGCCACCGGCGTCCACAGGCCGCAGCAGCAGACCGGCGGTCAACACCGCCATGGCGGCGAGCAGGACGCGTTCCGCGCCGAAGCGGCGGGCCAGTACAGGGGCCAGCGGGGCGAAAACCCCGAGCAGCGTCACCGGCACGGTGGTGAGCACGACGACGGCCCAGCCCGGCAGCCCGGCGTCGGCCGTCACTTCCGGGAGTACCGCGGAGAAGCTGGAGAAAACGGTGCGGAGGTTCAGCCCGATCAGGACCAGGCAAACGCCCAGATACGCCAGCGCCCGGCGGCTGCCGACCCGGGTGGGCGCGGCCGCGGGGACATCGTCGATCTCGGCGTCGACGAGCGTGCTGCGGCGTTCCCCGGCGGCGGGACTGCTGGCAGTGGAGTCGGGGGCGCTGTTCGGTACGGTCACCGCCCCATTCTGGCAGGCTCCGCTTCTGGCAGGCTCCGCTTCTGGCAGGCTCTGTGCCGCCGGCCTTGTCCACTGCAGCCGGCCGGGCAATCCTGCAGACCACCCCGCCCGTCGGAACTCCACTATTCTGGAAAGGATGAGCGAATCCCCAGAATGTCCCCAGCCGTCGCAGCCGCCACAGATGCCCCAGCCCCTCCAGCCGCCCCAGCCGGTGACGCCGTCGCGCCCCGTGACGCCCGGCAGCCAGGCCTCCTTCGGCACCTACGGCGGCCGGCCGGTGAGCTTCGTGCGCCGCGGAACCCGCCTGCAGGGCCGGCGCCAGGCCGCCTGGGAGGAGCATTCGGACCGCTGGGCCGTGGAGGTCCCCCGCCACATCGCCAATACCTCGGTGCATCCGGACTATGTCTTCGACGCCGAGGCCGAGTTCGGCCGCAGGGCCCCGCTGATCGTCGAGATCGGCTCGGGACTCGGCGACGCCGTGTGCCATGCGGCCGAGGAGAACCCGGACACGGATTTCCTGGCGGTGGAGGTCTACACCCCGGGGCTCGCCAATACCCTGATCAAAATCAAAGGCCGTGGCCTGGGCAACGTCCGCGTTGTGGAGGCGAATGCCCCCGAGGTGCTCGCCACCATGCTGCCCGCCGGTTCCGTGGCGGAACTGTGGGTCTTCTTCCCGGACCCGTGGCACAAGTCCCGCCACCACAAACGCCGCCTCATCCAGCCGGACTTCGCCGAGCTTGCCTCCCGCGCCCTCAAACCGGGCGGCATCTGGCGCATCGCCACGGACTGGTCCAATTACGCCGTCCACGTCCGCGAGGTCCTGGCCGGCTCGCCCGACTTCGAGAACCTTCACGACGGCCAGCGCAGCGGCGCCGAAAGCCCCCTCACCCGGGTGTGGGAATCCGGCGTCGAATCCCTGGTGGGCGGGGCCCCGGTCAAGGAAGGCCGCGCACCGGTGAGCACCGGGCACACCGGCCCCAACGAAGGCACCGACGAGACCGGTGGCTGGGCGCCAAGGTTCGACGGCCGCGTCCTGACCAGCTTCGAGAACAAGGCGCACGACGCCGGCCGCCTCGTTTTCGATCTCAGCTACCGGCGCCGCTGAACGCCCCGGGGCCATGTGTCAGCCGGCCGCACAGCCGACGCTGTCACCGGGCACGTTCCCGTGGCACCATTGCGGGAGATGAAGGCGCCGGAGGTCACATCCGGCGCAGGAGCTGAGCCAGCCGAAGGACCGAATATCAAAAGAGAATTAGAAGGCGCCGCCGACGCCGCCGAACAGATCACGAACTCGCGCGCACTCGAGCTGGTGGCCCGGGCCGGGTTTGCCGTGAGCGGCGCCCTGCATTTCCTGGTGGGAGTAGTTTCGATCCGCCTCGCCCTGGGCGGTGAGGGCAAGGCGGATGTGAGCGGGGCGGTCGGGCAGTTGGCCAGCCAGCCGGCCGGGCCGCTGCTCCTGTGGAGTGCCTTCGCCGCGTGCGTGGCGCTGGCCCTGTGGCAGACCAGCGACGCCATCTTCGACTTCGAGCATCTCCCCGCCAAGAAGAAGCTGGCGAAGAAGCTCAAGGCCGCCCTGCAGGCTGTGGTGTATGCCGGACTCGCGGTGACGCTCGCGTCCTTCGCCGGCGGTGTCGGCAAGGACGACAGCACCTCCACAAGCGACCTCACCGTCTCCGTGATGAAGGCCCCCGGCGGCTACGCACTCCTGCTCGCCATCGGTGCAGCGGTCGCCGTCACCGGAATCGTCTACGCCATCCGCGGCTTCCGGCAGTCCTTCGCCAAACACCTCCGGCTCCCGTCCGCGGACGCCGGGCGGACCGCGGTGACGGTCCTGGGCGTGGTGGGCTATGCCGCGAAGGGCGTCGCACTGCTGCTGGCCGGACTGCTGATCATCATCGCCACCGTGCAGGTGCGTCCCGAGGAATCAACCGGGCTCGACGGCGGCCTGAAGGGCCTGCGCGAGCAGCCGTTCGGCATGTATATGCTGGCTGCCGTGGGGGTCGGCCTGATCTGCTACGGCGTCTTCATGGTAGTCCGCGCCAAACTCGCCAAGATGTAATGCCCGACGGCGGGCCCCGCCGGCCTGCCGCCGGCATCGGCCTGCCCGCCGCGTTTCGCTCCTGAAAGGCACCCATGTACAGCCCCGAAATCCTCGGTTCGACCCCCGCCGGGCGGTACATCCTGCGCGGGGAGATGCTGACGGACGGGGCCAGCTACGCTGACTCGGTCGTGGCCGTGGCCAACGGCCGGATCGCTTACGCCGGGCCCCGGAACGGCTTTGACGCCGCTGCTTTTGGCAACGTGGTTGGTGGCGGCGCGGTGGAACTGAACCTCCCGCCGGGCAGCCGTATCCTGCCCGGGCTCATCGACGTCCACTGCCATGGCGCGGCCGGCGGCAGCTTCCCCAGCTCGGACGGCCCGGCCTGCCGTGACGCCGTGGACTTCCTGCACCGCAGCGGAACCACAACTCTGCTGGCCAGCCTTGTCACTGCCTCGGCCGACGAGCTCCTGCGGGGACTCGGTGTGCTGCGGGCCCTGGCGTCCGAGGGGCTTATCGCCGGCGTCCATGCCGAGGGCCCCTTCCTGTCGCACGCCCGCTGCGGAGCGCAGAATCCCCACTGGCTCCGGGACCCCGATCCGGGGCTGCTCGGCCACATGCTGGCGGCGGCCGGCGGTACCCTCAAGACCATGACCTACGCCCCGGAACTGCCCGGGGCCGGCGAGCTGGTCAGGATGCTCACCGGGCACGGCGTTACCCCCTCGCTGGGCCATACCGATGCCGATGCCCGCACCGCCGCCGCATCCCTGACGGAGGCGGCTGAGCTCCTGGCGGCGAACACCGGCCCAGGCGAGACGGGCCTCGGCACCACCGACCCCTTCGGTGCGGCCGCCCGGCCCACGGTGACGCACCTCTTCAACGGCATGCCGTCCCTGCATCACCGGAGCCCCGGACCGGTTGCGGCCTGTCTGCGCCTGGCAGCCGCCGGCACCGTCGCCGTCGAACTCATCGGCGACGGCGTCCACCTCCACCCCGAGACGGTCCGGATGGTCTTCGAGCTGGTCGGAGCCGGCAACGTAGCCCTCGTGACCGATTCCATGGCGGCAACCGGGCTACCCGACGGCGACTACGAGCTCGGATCCTCCGCCGTTGTGGTGCGCGGCGGCGTAGCTGCCCTGCAGAGTAACGGCGCCCTCGCCGGCGGCACGGCAACCCTCCTGGACGTTGTCCGCCGGACCGTTGGGGCCGGGGTAAGTCCCGCCGACGCCGTAAAGGCGGCTACGCTCGTCCCGGCCCGGATTTTGGGCCTGGACGGCGAGACCGGAAGCCTGCGGGCGGGCATGCGCGCCGACATCGTTGCGGTGGACGCTGACTTCGGGCTGGTCACGGTCCTGCGCGGTGGCCAGATCCTGACCCGCCCCGCAAGCTGACCCGCCCGCCAGTCACTCGTAGGCGCGGAGGTCCAGCTTCGAAGTCACTGCATGGCTAATGTTGCCCGGGTATTCGAGTTTCGGACAGGGCCGCGATGCATGAGGCCAGCAAGCGCCTTAGTTGCGCCTGTTCGGAGGCGTCGAGACCCTCACGCATTTGGTCTTCCACCGATCTGACCGCGGCGCTGGCAGTTTTGAGCAACTCGTCTTCCAGCCGGGCAATTGAGCGGTGATTGCGAGGTGTCGTAGGACGCCCTCGCAGGCTACGTGCCCCCTGCCTGCCATTCGGGGGTCCCATTTCCTTGGTTCTATGGGGGTCCGACCGCCACGCTGCCTCGCCGCCAAACGGAGTTAACAGTCCCGATAGTGCGGATATTGGCCTGCCACCGCAAAACAAGGTCAAGCAGCACCTGTCCCGGTAAGGGTTCCCCTGTGACACAGCACACTTCTCTGGTTGCATCTTGGTCTCGGCACTGAATCTGCGTCTGTGAAGGCCCGTTTCAGGCGCTAATCCAGGGAAATTCATTAGCGACGCCAGTTTCGCGACCGAGAACGGAATCAAGAAATGCGTTAACGGATCAATTCAGGACACGCGTCAACCCCGAGACACATTACTCGCGTGGGCCGATTGACGGATCCCTGCCTTCACTGATACTTAGGCATATGCCTAAGTATCATGACGAGCTCGACGCCGTGCTCCGCGCTCTCGCGGATCCGACACGCCGTGCCGTCGTGGAACGGTTGGCGAAGGCTCCAGCGGTCGTGTCCGAACTCGCGGCACCGTTCTCGATGACGTTGCCGTCGCTCATGCAGCACTTGAGCGTCCTCGACCACGCGGGAGTCGTCACGTCGGAGAAGCACGGACGCGTCCGCATCGTGAGCCTGCGACCGGGCGCCCTGGACGTCCTGCACTTGTGGCTCGGCGAGCAGCGAACCCCCGCAGAACACCAAGCCGACCGGCTTGGCATCCACCTGATCCGCACCACCTCCGAAGGAGACCTGATATGACCCGCGTTCGCATGGACCTGTTCGTCTCACTGGATGGCTACACCTCGACGACCGGCCGATCGCCCGAAAATCCGATGGGCGAGGACTGGGGCCGCCTCACGGCTGCCTACGCCGCGACCCGCACGTTCCATGAGCAAGTCTTTGGCGACACCACCGGCACCGGCACGTTCGGCATCGATGACACCTACGCTGCCGCGTTCTTCGAGGGCATCGGCGCCGAGGTCATGGGCGCGGCAATGTTCGGCCTGCACTCGTTCCCCGAC
Source organism: Arthrobacter sp. CG_A4 (assembly GCF_035985125.1). Taxonomy (NCBI): domain Bacteria; kingdom Bacillati; phylum Actinomycetota; class Actinomycetes; order Micrococcales; family Micrococcaceae; genus Arthrobacter; species Arthrobacter sp. CG_A4. Next base: position 82,440 of record NZ_JAXCID010000007.1, read on the forward strand.
GATCCGAACTGGAAGGGCTGGTGGGGTGACCAGCCGCCGTTCGGCACCCCGGTCTATGTACTCACACACACCGCACCGCGTCCGTCGATCCCGATGGCGGGCGGAACGACGTTCCACTTCCGCAGCACCCCCATCGAGGAGGTGCTCGCCGAAGCGACAGAAGCAGCAGGCGGCCTGGACGTGCGCGTCGGCGGAGGGATTGGCATCGCGCGCGATTTCTTGCGTGTCGACCTAGTTGATGACCTGCATCTCATGGTCGCCCCCATCCACCTCGGCCGCGGAACCCGGTTGTGGGACGATCTTCCCAGCCTCGATCTCACCCACAGGGTGACGACAGAAGTCGCCGAGAGCGGCGCCATCCACGTCACCTTCTCTCGATAGGACGCACCCATGGCAATCGAACGCCGCCTCGCCCACGCCGGGTTCACCCTGACCCGCGACTACCCCGCTCCTATCGAACGCGTCTGGAACGCATTCGCCGAAGAGGACAAGAAGCTGAGCTGGTGGGGCGCCGGCGACGCCATTGAGCCCGGTGAGTGGGTATTCGACTTCCGCGTCGGCGGCCACGACATCGACGCGGGGACGTTTCACAACGGTCCGGTCTCGCGGTACGAAGCCACGTACTCCGACATCGTCGAGCACGTCCGCATCGTCACGACGTACGACATGTGGCTCGACGGGGTCCACATGTCGACGTCGGTGGCGTCGTTAGAGTTCGAGCCCATAGACGAGGGCACCCGGTTCACGCACGTCGAGCACGGCGTCTTCTTCGACCAGTTCTGGACCGATGGGCTGGGCCGCGAGAAAGGCACACGGGGCCTGCTCGAGGCTCTGGCCAACTACCTCGCGTGACGAACCCCCCCGCATCCAGCTCCGGCAGCGCTTCGCCTTGCGGGCGTTCGTCAGAGCGACATGTCGCCCAGGGTTCGCATAATGATCTCGTGGTGATCTCGTCGTGAACGGGGCACTGGTGCGGCTAAACGTCGGCGCCGATGGCCTCGCCGAGCTTGGCGATGGTTTGCTCGTTACGTCGGTAGTGGGAGAACTGGCCGATGCGAGTACAGATCACAAGATCCGCGCGTTGCAACGTCGCCATGAACTGTGAAGCGGTGGACTGTGACACGTTTGCACGCGCCTGAATGTGTTTCAAGCACACTCCAACCTCGTCCGCCGGCTGATCCTGCGGCGGAAATGAGTTGCCGTCCTTGAGCCAGCCCAGAATTGCCAAGCGCGTTGGGTGGCCGAGCGCTTTGAACGCGCTCACCAGTTGATCGTCACTGAGTTCTCCCATGCCTCCACTGTAGCGCTAAATCGTAATATCGCGATGTCACGATGCTGTGCTACAAATGAGATCGGTAAATCACGTTTTTACGATGAAGGAGGAAGCATGGCAACGAGAACTGCATTAGTCGTCGGAGCACGGGGTGTGATCGGCGGGAACTTGATCGAGCACCTCGACCGCGTGGGAGGCTGGACGATCATCGGACTTTCTCGGCGGGGAGGGGCTAGTCAGGGATCGGTCCGACATATCGCCGTTGACCTTCTGGACAAAGACGACACCGCTTTGAAACTCGCAAGCCTGACTGGGGTCACCCATGTCTTCTATGCCGCTTATCAGGATCGCGCCAGCTGGGCGGAACTGGTGCCGCCGAACTTGGCGATGCTCACAAATGTCGTCAACGCAATCGAACCCGTGGCGACGAACCTGGAGCACATCAGTTTGATGCAGGGTTACAAGGTCTATGGCGCTCATCTGGGGCCCTTCTCGACGCCGGCCCGTGAGGACGATCCGCCGCACATGCCACCGGAGTTCAACGTCGACCAGCAACAGTTCCTTGAGCGCCGGCAGGCTGACGCCGCGTGGTCGTGGTCCGCACTGCGCCCCTCGGTTGTGGCCGGCATTGGGCTCGGCAACCCCATGAACCTCGCCATGGTGATTGCGGTGTACGCCTCAATCAGCAAAGAGCTCGGCGTCCCGTTCCGGTTCCCTGGCAAGCCCGGGGCCTACACAAGCCTGATCGAGATGACGGACTCAGGGCTGCTGGCGGAAGCTACCGTCTGGGCCGCAACAAACCCCGGCAGCAGGAACCAAGCTTTCAACATCACAAACGGTGACATGTTCCGCTGGTCCTCGATGTGGCCGAAAATTGCAGCGTTCTTCGACCTCGATGTAGCGCCACCTTTGCCGATGAGCCTGAGCGAGGTGATGGCAGACAAGTCTGACCTCTGGGATGCAATGGTTGAGAAGCACGCTCTGGCGAAGACCACCTACTCTGATGTGTCCTCCTGGCAGTTTGGCGATTTCGTCTTCGCGTGGCACTACGACGTCATCGCCGACACATCAAAGTCGAGGCGAGCCGGCTTCCACACATATGTTGACAGCGAAACCATGTTCTTAAGAATCTTCCAGAGTCTCCGAGACCAGCGACTGATTCCCTAAACAAGCGGCAGGGGCCTCGCAGTCAAACCGCCTGCCCGGACGACGTTACAAACCGACGCGGCCGCTGGTCGAGCTGCGGCTGCGTCAGTCGTTCACGCTGAGGGATCGGCTTACGGGCAGGGATTCCGAAGCCATTCTTTGGTGGTCATCGGGCCCTCTAGAGGCATTGCAACTTCGGCATTGCCCCTGCAACACTCAGGTCATTGGCTTCGACTAGCTGCGCAATCGTCTGGCCAGTTCACCATGAAGAGATCGGACTCATCGATGGCTATGACTTCTCTGACCAAGGCCCGGTCTATCGAAATCTACAGAAGTATGGCAAATTACTAGACTCACAAATAACTCTGTAAACTTCCGGACCCAACCCGTCTCACCTGCGGTTCCCCAAACGGACATGTAGTGGCCGTGCAGACGACTTTGGACATTTCGTGCAGACGACTTCGGAAAATGACAGGAACGTAGCGGCGCGCTTCCGCGGCCCGGTGATCGACCGGCCTACGGGACGGTCCTAACGGGCGGGGATGCGGGAAATGTTTCGCTGTGTTCGTGAGGTGCCCGGCGCCCGGAAGGGTACCTCGGCCGGCGGCGTGCTAACGCGAGTGGCCTACGGTGGACAATTGATTCGCTCAGCCGAGCGGTACCTGCACGGGCGTGAACCCGTATGGACCTCCGCACTCGCGGCCATAGGGATACTTTCCGGTGGGCTCCGTTTCGATCGGAAATGTGCGGGCAACGCGGGAACCCGAAGAGAGCGTCGCTTCAACGTAGATGGTCCTGACTTCTGCGGGTGGGACAAGGTAAGGGGCTGACTGGGGCACGAGCCACTTGCCTTCGGGGCTTCTGGCCACCGGCGCTGGAGCGCATCCATTCCCGAAGCAGGCTGCCGCCGAGGCCAGCTCATGGGAAACTGCAGCTCCACCGGGCCCACGTAGGCGTATCCGATGGCTTGGCCACTTTGGCCTCTCGGTGTCAGAGAGCGGAATTTCGGCCCGGTCAGGGTTCGGCTATCGGGCCGTGCCGCCGCCGATATAGTCGGTACGTGCATACAACTCGGCGACTGCAGTATCGGTGCCCGCAACCCGGCGGCGCAGCGCGCATCCTGCCGCTTTCCGATCCCGACGGCAACAGGGTGGATCTCGCCGGGGCCTGAGCGGCAACGTCACGAGAGAACGACTCGACCAAGGCACCGTCAGACGTTCACGCCGAAAGGAGCAGCGCATGGATCTAGCCCACGACACCCTCCGCTTCACTCGCAAGGTCGAGGCACCAGTCGAGGCGGCATGGGTCGCCTATGCCAGTGTGGAGGACCGGTGTCGCTGGTCGGTCCCCGACGGTGAGCAGATCGTCTATGACACTGCCAACTTCACCGAAGGTGGTGAAGACAGCTACCGATGTGGCCCACCGAAAACCTGTTGAACGTCGGAGCTCACCGCTATCACCTCATCGAGCCACCCCATCGCCTCGTCTACTGCGACTCGATCCAACGCAAAGGTCAGCTGATGGCCATCGCCGTCTTGACCTGGGTATTCGAGGAGAGCGGAGGGGGGACCCGGATCACTGTCATCGATCAGGTCACCTCGCTCGCCGGCCAAGGCATGATCGACGGGCACCGCAACGGCCACGCCAAGACTCTTGCCCAGCTCGTGCAATGGCTCACCGGCGCCGCCGGCGCGGACGCACGCAGCCTGGACGAACCAACACTTCATGCAGGAGACGAAGCTCGATGAAGGCGCTGCTGTACTCACTCGACCTCACACCGGACATCGCCGCGGCATTAGCGGGCCTGGTCGGACGCAGGCCCGACGAAACCCGGGTGGCGGCCATCGAGAACGCCGCAGACGTGGTGACCGAAGGGCCGCCCGGTTGGGTCGAGGTGATCCGACGGGGGCTCACCGACCTCGGCTATGATGTTCTGCCCGTCGACCTCCGCAAGTACGAAACAGGCGCCACCACGGAGCTGGCCAAACTGTTCGAGCACGTCGACGTCATCTGGGTCGGCGGCGGGAACGCCGCATACCTGAGTTGGCTCGTTCAGCGTAGCGGTGCACGCGAGCTAATCCGAGCACGAGTGTCCGCAGGGACTGTGTACGCCGGGTGGAGCGCCGGCGCTGTCCTTGCTGGCCCTTCGCTTCGCCACATCGGCAAGATCGAGGACGTCACAGTCGCTCCTGGCCATGTCCCCGAGGACGGGCTGGACCTATACGATCACGTAATCATTCCCCACACGGGCAACCCCGACTTCGACACAGCCAACAGGGCTTGGAGGAACGCGCTCGTCGCGGACGGGATTCCGACCCGACCACTTGGCGACCAACAAGCGATCCTCATCCAGGACAGCGACGTCCGCGTACTCGGCTGAACAAACATCAGCCAGAACAACAACCCTGAAGTCCAACCTGCCCGCCAGGGCAGACAGGCGTTCCGCAAAGGGATACCTCACCGGAAACGGGCTGCGGGTGGAGACCCCACTCTGTCCGGCATGATCGGGTGGACCGTGAGCAGCACAGGACGATGACCACGACGATAGTCACCGTATGACTGAGCACTTACCGTCCTGGCCCACCGAACCACCGACCTGCGGTTCAGTCGTCTTGCACGAGTTCACCGACGACGACGTCCATCTCGCCTTCGAGTTGGGGGACGATCCTTACATCCCTCTCATTGGCAGCCTTCCCGCACTCCCCACGGCACAGCAGGCTCTGGAGTGGATCCACAGGCAGCGCGGCCGGTCCGCCGAAGGAAAAGGGCTGTCCTTCGCCATCGCCGATGCCACAGTCCGACAACGCCGTCGGTGCCATCGGACTGTGGCTTGAGAACATGTCGGCCGGCCGTTGTTTCGCGGATGGCACTGCAGTACCTTGAGGATCTAACCCCCGTTCTGCGGTCCTGTCGTGCCGCGCTGCGCCCCGGCGGGAGGACTTGTTTCTCAGTCCTTCACCCCGTCATCACCTCATCGGACGTGCAGTCATCTCCGGAAGGGTCGCGCGGAAGTTGGACGGTCGATGACTACTTTGTAGGTGGAACCCGGGAGCGCTTGTGGATGGGCGACACCGTGACCTGGTTCCATAGGACTATCGAACAGTATGTGGGCGCGCTTACTGGTGCAGGCTTTACTTTGACAGCCCTGCGCGAGTGCGAACCGGAACCTGGCAGATCCGGCGGAGACGAAGGCGAGCTGGAGCGCCGAAGGCGTGTGCCGTTGTTCCTTTTGCTGTCCGCCGAAGCAACCTGACACTTGTTTAGGGATCAGACACCTACTGCGACCCAGAACGGAGGAGATTGCTCCGTAATTCCGGAATTCTCCCCCGTTGAGGGTTGCATTCCCCTGGCGACCCCTTTCCTCGCTGCTCTCGGCCCTCACATGCTGGAGAGCCTATCGCCGCCCGTTCAAGGTTCCCCTATCGGCGTCTCTTGGCCCGAGCGCCGAACTCGTCAAGAACTCGTACGACATCCTTCGCCAGCCAAATCCGGTTGCGCCTTCCGGTCGAGATTTGGATCAGGATGTCGGCATCAACAAGGCGGTTGATAGCGACCTGGGCGTTGACGGCCGAGATACCAAGTTGAGTTGCGGCGGCGGCGCTGTCAATAGCTGGCTGGCGAAGGAGGACATCCACGAGCCGGTGGGCCGCGGAGTCTCGTCTTGCCGTAATGCGGTCGCGCCACTCAAGCCGGACGGTTTCGAGGTCCTCGACGAGGATGCGACCGTTGTGTACCGCCGCGAACGATGCCTCGGCGATGGAGCGGACTATCGGGGTGATGTTCCCCGACCGGTAAGCGCCGAGGGCATCGAAATAACGGCTAGTGTCGTGGAGCAAACCCGCGGAGACCGGAACGGCGACATTACGAGTCAGCTGCCCCCCGCGCAACATCGCCTGGATGAGTGCGCGACCGACTCTGCCATTGCCATCGGGGAATGGATGAATCGTTTCGAATTGGGCATGGGCGATCGCGGTCTGAACAAGAACAGGTAGGTCGATGCGATTGGCGAAAGCGACGAGATCGTCCATGAGTACGGTGACGCGCTCGTGATGGGGCGGGACGAACTGTGCTGTGTGGGGCCCGAGGCCCCCTCCGCCGATCCAAACCTGCTGATCGCGCCAATGGCCGGCGATGTCGGGATTGCTCTGCTCGAGCAGCGCGCGGTGCATTTCCAGGATGGCGTGGCCATCAATGGATTCGGACAGGGCGAGAGCAGCTTGCATGGCTCTGACGTTGCCCACGATCAGCTGCGCATTCCTCGAGGCGTGCTCACCGAGCTCCGCCAAGGCGATCTGTCGCGCACCGCTGGTTAGATTCTCAATCTCTGAGCTGGAGGCACTTTCGGTGCGCAAGAGAACGGATGCGAACGGTGCTGCAATGTGTCCGACTTCGGCGTCGAAGCGGGCAAGCTCGCTGGCGGCTTCTTCGGTCAGAGCGTGCAGTTCGCCATCGATGTGGATCGCCAGGCCGGAAATGAATGGGGGCACAGCAGCCAGATACGGTCCGGCGGCCCGACGCTTCTGTGTGCGTGAGCCATATACGTCTTGAACGTTGCGCCAGAGCCGCTCTTCAAAGTCGAGCGGTGGCCAGGCTGCGTCCTGCTCAAACATTGACATGATCCAACCATACCAATGCTTAGTTACTCATCCATAGTTATGCAGCGTCGCTATTCTGATCTATTCCACGCGACGTCTTCCGGGCGACCGACAACGGTTTCTGGCCGCCCGCTCAAGGTTCCCATGTGACACGGGTCAGCTTCAGCGCACGAACGATTCCTGCCTTGATCTGTCATGTGACCTTTTCGCCGGCGGGGTTGTCGTTGGCGATGCGGGTGATGTCCGTTGCGAGGTCCGTGAATGCGGTGCGGTGCTCGGCCGGCTCCAGAACGGTGAGTCGGGCGCCGATGAGGAGCTAGATACACAATCCATTTGACACCCCCGGCCATCATGAATGAGACAGTGGCAATCGTAGGTATCTTCTAAGGCGGCCGCGACCACGAGCAGATGCTCCGCGACCCGCAAGAGGATCGTTGACCCACGCAATCATTGCGCAGCTATCCCGATTCTGACCTGCCAACGCCTCGACGATGTTCTCCCGTTCTACGACGCGCTCGGATTTGTCACTCGGGAGCATCATCGTCCTGACACCCGATACCGGGAGCCTTTACGACGAATTCGCCGCAGGACAATCCCGCTAAGCCCCCGGTACGGCGATCACGGCCACGGTCTGCTGCTGCGCGTTCCGCACCTCGACGCCGGCGATGCTGGTGAGCTGCACGGGGGTGGCCCCGGTGATCTTGACCTTGCCGCTGGGGGTCGCCGTCCACGCGCAGGCGCGGTCCTCGCCGCCGTCGCGGTCCTTCACCCAGAGCGAGAACGTTCCGTCCGCCGGCAGGCTACGGCCGTCGACCGCGAGCTCGGTTCCCCATGTCTTCTTGACCAGCCCCACCGTGAACTGTGGACCGTCGCTGGCCTGGACGGAGTAACTGGCGTCCGGTTTGGCCGGCTGGTTGAGCACCGGTCCGGCCAGGACCCCGACGGCGAGGCAGGCGGCAGCCGCGGCAGCCACGGCCGCCGACCACCGGCGTCGTACGTTCCGGCGCCGGGCGGACAGCTGATCGAGGAGCCGCCGCGGCACCGGCACCGCCTCGGGACCCGGAGGCGCCGGCTCGCGGCCCGCCGCAGCGGCGGCGGTGCCCAGGGCGACGGCGTCGGGCACCGGAATCGCGTCCAGCAGAGCCGGGAGGCTGGCCAGTTCATCGAGCTCCAGCCGGCAGTCCGGACATGAGCCCAGATGCTGCTCGAAGTGAGCGGCCTCGGCCGGTGCCAGCCCGCCGAGCAGATAGGCCCCGAGCAGCTGGTGGAGTTCCGTCGGGTTCACCGCTGCACCCCCATCTCGTCCAGGATCGTCCGGAGCGCCCGCACGGCGTAGAACGCCCGGGACTTTACTGTTCCGCTGGGAATGTTCAACTGGGCCGACGCCTCCTGGACCGTGTAGCGGCGGTAGTGGAGCGCGACCAGAACGTCCCGGTGCCCGGCGCTGAGCCGTAGCAGCGCCTCCTCCATCAGGACCCTGTTGAGGAGTTCGTCCACCCGTTCGGCCCCGTCGACGGGATCGGCCCCGTCGCGTTCCGCGACTTCCTGCGGCCGCCGCTGGGCCTTGCGGTAATTGTCGATCATGATGTTGCGGGCTGTCCTGAACAGGTAGCTGCGCAGGCTCCCCGTGATCTGCGGTGCCTGTTGCCAGACGCGCAGCACAGTCTCCTGCACGACGTCGTCGGCCAGTTGCGGATCGCGGGAGGCCCCCAGGACGAATCGCCTAAGCGCGGTCCCGTGCTCGCGGTAGATCGAGGCAACGACGTCTTCGTCCAGCGACATGCCCTTACCTCCCCTGCTCCGACGTTCCGCTCTGCCCTCTGCTGCCCCCTACGACGCACGGGGCAGCGGAAAAGTTCATTGCCCCGCCCTGAACCATTGTTCACCCGGCGGCGTCGTAAGGGTTAGGGCCGGACTCTGAGTTGGCCGGCACGAGTCAAGGAGCATCACATGAAGAAGCACCTCAGCATCGGCCTGTCCGCTTTCGCCGTCGCCGCACTACTTTCCGGCTGTGCCGGAGGCAGCGGCACTTCAACGACGTCGACGCCCGCGACGACGTCCCCCAGCGCGGCCAGTTCGGCGCCGGCGTCCACGCCGGCGGCTGCGGCCGCAGCGCTCAAGGTGGCTTCGTCCAAGCTTGGCCAGATCGTGGTCGACGGCAAAGGCATGAGCGTCTATTACTTCACGAAGGACACGAAGGATTCGGGGACCAGCGCCTGCACCGGCGGGTGCCTCACCGCCTGGCCGCCGGTCGTCACCACCTCTGCCGCACCCACGGTCGACGGCGTCACCGGCAAGGTGGGCACCATCGCCACCCCGGACGGCAAGAAGCAGGTGACCATCAACGGTATGCCCATCTACTACTTCGCCAAGGACAAGGCCGCCGGGGATGTCCTGGGGCAGGGCGTCAACAGCGTCTGGTACGTCGTGGCACCCTCCGGTGAAATGATCACCACGGCAGCCGGTTCCTAGCCGACGACGGACGGACCCCGGTTAGGCGTCGTCCTCCGCAAATTCGACGGCGGCCACAATTTCCTGGGTGTCCGGGTGGATCATGAACGCCTCATCGTCGTCTTCGACCATGAGGTACTCGCCCTGGTCCGTGGTGAAATGCCAGGCCAGGACGGGGTTTCCGTCGTGGGGGTAGTTGGGGTCACCCATGGTGATTTTCACCAATGTGTGACCCGCCACGTCGCAGAGTTCACGGATGATGAGCTCAAACTCCGGGGCATCCAGCAGGTCGTCCTCCGCGGCCCCGGCCTGGCGTTCCGCCAGGTTAGGGATCCGCAAGACGCGCTCGGCGATGTGACGATCAAGTTCCTCGTCGTCCAGGACCAGGAGGTCCACCTGGCCCCGGAGCCAGACCGCGTTGAGGCGGATGATGTCCTCGGTCTCCAGCAGCGACTCGAACTCGCGGTCGAGCTCTTCCAGGAGGTGCACGGCGTCCGGGCGGCCGCCGTCCGTGACGTCATCCTCAGCGTCGGCATCGCCATCAAGATAGGCGTCGGCTTCCTCCTCGGAGAGTGCGCCGAAGGCCGCCACGGTGCGGTTGAAGAGGTCCAGATGCGCCACCGCTCCCATCGCTTCGAGCCCTTCGCGGATGCAGGCATCAATGTCCTCGCGTTCCGGTGCGGTGAACACGTACTGGGCGAACCCGCCGCCCAGCGACTGGGTCAGGTAGAAATCTACGTAGTAGGCGCGCAATGCGTTCGGGGCGATTTCGTCCGTGTCGAGCAGTTCCGCGTACATGGCGTTGACCACGTCTACGTTCGCGTCGACCGCGTCAGCGTCGCTGCCGCCGACGCCTTCCCTGGTCAGGACCGGGGCGGGTGTGGCGCTGGAAACGGTGGTGGAAAGGCCGTTGCTCATGGGAAATCCTCACTGCTGAAGGCTGGTGGCACTCCGGACCCCTCCAAGATATGTTGCTCCGGCCGGCCCGCGGCTGAGCCGGAGCTGAACGTCGGACGAAGTTTGGGGGTTCCTGCCATCCTGTCCGTCCGGTCTGTCCGTCCGGGGCGGCACCGGCGTCCGGTCTGTCCGTCCGGGGCGGCACCGGCTCAGCCGGCGAAGTTCGAGGGGCCCTTCCAGGCTCGCTAAGATGGACCAGATGACCAACTGCTGAAAGTAGTGCGCACAATGCCATCCCATCCGGACGAGAGTGCGGCACTGGCAATACAGACACCCGCGATCAATGACCGTTCCCTCGCGGCCGGACTGGCGTACGCCATGGGGAGCCGCGTTTCCGGAATCTCCTTCGACGCCGCCACAGGCCTGCTGCTCGGCAAGGTTCGCGGCGGTTCCGACGTGCCCTATTCGACCACCGCCAAGCTGGTCCGCAAGGCAGGAGGCTGGAGCTGCACCGTGGGAGTCTGCAGCTGTCCGGTCCGGAAAGACTGCAAACATGTTGCCGCGCTGCTGTTCGCGGCCGAAGATAACCCCGCCACCCGCTTCCAGTTACTGGCCCCCGCAGATGCCACCCGGCTCGCACGGCGGGCCGAGCCGACGGACGTTCCCGACTGGGAGCAGGCCCTCAGCCCACTGATCGCCCGGCCCGGAATCACCCAGTCCACCAACGGCATCCCGCTGGCCCTGCAGCTCGAGGTCGAGGAACCGGCCCCGCACTTCTCCTACACCGGCCGGCGGGACCCGCTCCGCAGCGTCCGCCAGCTCAAGGCCCGGCCCGTGATCATGGGCGCCAAAGGCAAATGGATCCGCGGCGACGTTTCCTGGAACACCCTGAGCTATCTGAACTACCGGCGTGAGTGCAACGAGGCACACGTTGAGTGGATGCAGGAGTTCCTCGCCTCGCACACGGTCCTGGCGAACCGCCAGCACACCGGAAACGCGCCGTGGCTGGGACTGAATACCTATGCCGGGAAGAACCTCTGGAGCCTGCTGGCCCATGCGCAGAAGATCGGCGTCGAGCTGGTCCATAGCCGCGGTGCGGCGCCGGTGAGAATCGTGGAGGAACCCGCCGCTGTTGGGCTCAATCTGGCCCGCTTCGGCACCGCAGCGTTTCCCGGGGACGGGGTTCCCGGGGAAGGCGTCTCCGTTGAAGGCGTCCCCGTTGAAAACTCCGGTTCGACGGCTCTGGCGGCCGCGGCCGCGGCCGCGGACAGAAACAGCGGCCTGTCGCTCGCCCCGACCATCACAGTGGAGGGGGTCGTCGTCGATCCGGCGTCTGTGGGAACCATCGGCCGCCCCGCCCATGGGATCTTCCTGACCTCCGGGGCGGACGCGCTGCCCGGCGCCGCGCCGTCGGACTCCATCATCACGCTCGCTCCGCTGGAAAACGGGCTGAGTGAGGAACTGCTGACCTTCGTCACCGCCGGGACCACGCTGCATATCCCGGCCCGGGACGAGAGCCGCTTCCTGACCGGCTTCTACCCCAAGCTCAAGCAGTCCGCCCGGGTCACGGCATCCGACGAGTCAGTGGAGCTGCCCCAGCTGGCTGTCCCCACCCTGTCCCTGCTCGCCAACTACGGCGCGGATCACCGGGTCCGGCTGCATTGGGAATGGCACTACAAGACCGGGACGCTGGTCACGGCCCAGCCCCTCTGGCGCCATCCGGGTGACCATGGCTACCGGGACGACCCGGCGGAGGCGCACATCCTGGAGGCTCTCGGGCAGCCGTGGGACGTTGTGCCGGCCTTGGGCGAGTCGGCCACCGGCGGCTGGGGAACACCGCGGTTGGCAGCCTCGGCTGAACTCAGCGGCCTGGACACCCTGGCTTTCACCGAGGAGCTGCTCCCTGCGCTCCGGGAGATTGCCGGGGTCGCCGTGGATACCGCCGGCGAGATCGCCGACTACCGGGAGGCCGACGAGGCGCCCGTGGTAGCGATTTCGACGAAGGCGACGGACAGCCGCGACTGGTTCGATCTTGGCATCGTGATCACCCTCGAAGGCCAGCCTGTATCCTTTGCCGCATTGTTCTCCGCCCTCGCGGCCGGGCAGACCCGCATGCTGCTGCCCAGCGGCGCCTACTTCTCCCTCGACCTGCCCGAGCTGCACCAGCTGCGGGCCCTGATTGATGAAGCCCGCTCGCTGCAGGACAACAAGGACGCCCCGCTGCAGATCAGCCGATTCCAGGCCGGTCTCTGGGACGAGCTCGCGCAGCTCGGCATTGTGGATGAGCAGGCCGCAGCCTGGCGCGAGGCCGTCGGCGGGCTGTTGGAGGGCGGAGTGAAGGGGCTGCCGCTGCCCTCGACGCTCAACGCCGATCTGCGCCCGTACCAGCTTGAAGGCTTCAACTGGCTCAGTTTCCTCTACCGTCACGGTCTCGGCGGGGTCCTGGCCGATGACATGGGTCTGGGCAAGACCGTCCAGGCGCTGGCGCTGATCTGCGCCGCCAAGGAAGCGGCAGGAAAGCCGGCAGCGGCTCCCGACGGCGACGCTGCCGCCACTTATGCTGCCGACGGGGCCGGGGCCGCGCCTGGCGCGGCGCCTTTCCTGGTGGTGGCACCCACCAGTGTCGTTGGCAACTGGGAGGCAGAAACGGCACGGTTCGCCCCCGGGCTGACTGTCTGCGCCATCGGCGAGACCTTCGCCAAGAGCGGCTCGAATCCGGCCGAAGCAATGGCGGGCGCTGACATCATCATCACGTCCTACGCCTTGTTCCGGATCGACTACGACGCCTATGCGGCGAAGGAATGGGCCGGCCTGGTCCTGGATGAGGCCCAGTTCGTCAAAAACCACCAGTCCAAGGCCTACCAGTGCGCGCGCAAGCTTCCTGCGGCCTTCAAACTGGCCGTCACCGGCACCCCGCTGGAGAACAACCTGATGGAGTTCTGGGCGCTCACCTCGATCGTGGCGCCCGGACTGTTCTCCAGCCCCAAGCGGTTCGCCGAGTACTACCAGAAGCCGGTGGAGAAGAACGGGGACAAGGCGCAGCTGGACAAGCTGCGGCGCCGGGTCCGTCCGCTCATGCTGCGCCGGACCAAGGAGCAGGTCATCCACGATCTGCCGCCGAAGCAGGAGCAGATCCTGGAGGTGGTCCTGAATCCGCGGCATCAGAAGGTCTACCAGACGCACCTGCAGCGGGAGCGACAGAAGATCCTGGGCCTGATCGACGACGTCAACAAGAACCGGTTTACGATCTTCCAGTCACTGACACTGCTGCGGCAGCTCAGCCTGGACCCCTCGCTGATCGACCCGTCGCTGTCCGGTGTGCGGTCCAGCAAGCTTGATGTGCTGTTCGAGCAACTGGAAGACCTCGTCGCGGAAGGGCACCGGGCGCTGATCTTCAGCCAGTTCACCGGTTTCCTGGGTAAGGTCCGGGAACGGCTCGTCGAGGAAAAAATTGAGTTCTGCTATCTTGACGGCAGCACCCGCAACCGCACCGACGTCGTCAACGAGTTCAAGAACGGCGCGGCGCCGGTGTTCCTCATCAGCCTCAAGGCCGGCGGCTTCGGGCTGAACCTCACGGAAGCGGACTACGTGTTCCTGCTGGACCCGTGGTGGAACCCGGCCTCGGAGGCTCAGGCCGTGGACCGGACGCACCGGATCGGCCAGGCCCGGAATGTGATGGTCTACCGGCTGGTCGCCAAGGACACCATTGAGGAGAAGGTCATGGCGCTCAAGGCCCGGAAGTCAAAGCTGTTCGCCGACGTTATGGAAGGCGATGCCCTGTCCGGCGGCGCGCTCACGGCAGAGGATCTGGCCGGGCTCTTCAACGACTGAGTCACCGACTGGCCTGTTTCAGCCGTTGGCCTGCGTCCGGAGCCGGGCCAGAAGCGTCGCGGCGAGCAGCGCCGTCGTCATTTCCAGCGCGATGACCGCCAGTAGCGCCCCGGCACCTGAGGGCGCCGCTCCGGCTGCTGCGGGAGAGGCACCCTGATGGACATGGCCCGAAGCCCCGGCGCCGAGGAGTAAGAGCGCATGCACCCCGGTCATCGCCAGAGCCGAGGCCATGACCTGGCGAAGGGCGCTGGCCCGTCCGTGGCGCCAGATATGCACGGCGCACGGCAGACACACCGCAACCATGGCCAGCATGAGCAGGTTCAGCCATGTCCCGTGCTGGTTGCCAGCGACAAGCCACAGGTGCGCGAGGCTCGACGCCGCCGTCACGGTGGCACAGATCCGGGAATGCGGGACCATGCCGGCCCGGCGTCCCACGCTGGCTGCGACACTCACGGCGTCGGATCAGCTGTGGCAGTGGCCGCCGGCCGGCTGTGCACTCGCGGGCACATCCAGCACGGGGCTGCGGTCAAAGAAGCCCTCCGGCCGTAGCTTGAAGCCGGCTGTATCCACCGGCATGATGGGCCAATCCTCGGGCCGCGGGAAGTGGGTCAGGCCAAAGGTGTGCCACAGCACGATGTCCTGGCCGTCCAGGTCCCGGTCCTGCGCCACATACCGCGGCAGGCCCGCTCCCCCGGCGTGCTGGTTCACGAAGTCGCCCGTGGGGTACATCTCGTCTTCGGCGAACCGGGTCACCCACAGGTCCTTCGTGGCAAAGGCGGCGCGCAAGGCGATGGAGGACTCCGGGTCCGCCAGCAGGGTGGGGTGCCCCTCGGCGTGGAGCTTGTAGGCCACGGGTTCGCCGAGGCGGTTGCGTGACCGCGGGTTGGAAATGACCCAGGTCCGGCCGCTGCGGGAATCGGCCTCGCGGGCGCCCTCGGATTCGCGGGCAATGAGCGTGCGCTTCCGGGAGAACGCGTTGCCGCGTTCGTTGCCTTCGCCCATCGCCTGCCGGACCACGTCTTCTTCCTCGACCCGGTTGGTGAGGCCGTCGATCGCCATGTCCAGGCGCGCGCTGAACAGGTGCTGATGGAACGGGGCGCCCAGGCCCGGGGCGAGCTGGGAGATGTTGGCCGAGCCGCCCTCCGGGTAGGCGGAGGTGAAGACGACGCCGGTGGCCTTGGCCTCGAACTCGATGGTGCCGTCGAGGTAGAGGTACCAGTAGAAGCCGTAGTCGTAGTTGCCGATGGTAGTGAAGAAAGAGATCACGAGGCGACGGTTGCGGCGGGTGTAGTTGATGCCTGTCCAGAGGTCGCTGTGCTTGGCCAGGATTCCCCAGTCCTCCTCGTGCATGCAGATGCCGTTGCGGATCTCCCGGGGATTGCCGAAGGCGTCGCTGATCACGGGGCTGAGGTAGGTGATCTCGCCGAGGCAGTCGCAGCCCAGTTCCAGCGAATTGGCGTACTGGCCCACGAGGTATTCGCCGGTGTCGAAGTAGTTCTGCCAGGACCGGATCGGCGACGGATCCCCGTACGGGACCACCATCTCGGCGATGGAGGCGCGGTTGATGATGGGCCGCAGACGGCCGCCGTCCTGAAAGGCAAGATTGTGCAGCACCACCCCTTCGCGGACATCGAAGCCGACATCGACGCTCCACTTTTCCCATTCAATGTGGTTTCCGCCGGTGACCGTGAAGCTGGGCCCGTCAGGCTGGGTGATGGTGATGGGCTTCTGCGTGGTCCGTAGCGGCCCGGTCAGCTCGGGGTCGGTGTAGTTGCCGTGCTCGGCGGGAATCGGGACGGTGCCGGTATCCAGAACCTGCGTGACTTCCTTACTGACGACGTCGACGTACGCCACGAGACCGTCCACGGGGTGCGCCCAGGCGCTGTCCGCGGGGAAATCCTGCACGAAGGCCAGGCCACGCAGGATCCGGCGGCCCTTTTCCTCCGGGTACTCGAAGACACCGGCCGACAGGGGCGCCACCCGCACCTTGCTCACGTCCAGGTTGCGTTCCGCCAGCGCCTTGAGCCACCGCTCGTCCGTGGCCAGAAGCTGTTCGACGACCTCGAACTCCTCCTCCAGGACGGGGAGCTCACCGGTCACGGCCGTGTCCAGCTCGACGTCGGAAACCACTGTGCCGGTGGAAACCGAGACGGTCACGTCGGCCGGGCGCCCTCCGGACACATCGTGGACGAAGACGCGGAACCGGCGGTCCTCGCGTCCCTCCGGCGCGTTCCTGGCGGGATCCACCAATCCCAGGTACGCGATGCGTTTGGTCTCGCCCAGCAGGCCCGCGGCGCGCAGGATGCCTTGGACTGCTGTGATTTCGGCGTCTGTGGCCAGGCGGTATGGACTGTACGGACTAAACGAGGTGCGGGTGTCAGTTTGTGCGGGCATAATGGCGACCTTTGCTCGGGGACCCTGGCGGGCCAGAACTTTATTTTCTATAGTTGTAGAGAATACGGAAACGTAAGATGTGCCACAAGAGTCCGACGCAAATTATTTTGGGGAGCTGCCCGGTGCCAAAGATTGTCGACCACCACCAGCGGCGGCTCGAACTCGTCGACGCCACGTGGCGGATCATCGCCCGGCTCGGGATCGAAAGTGCCACCATGCGGGAAATTGCCCTCGAGGCCGGCTTTGCGAACGGGGCCCTCAAGCCGTACTTCCCCACGAAGGATGACCTGCTGACCTTCGCCTTCGGGCACGTCTTCAACCGCACCAACGAGCGCATCGCGGAGGTCACCGCCGGTCAGGCCGGGCTCGAGGCCCTGCGGGCATTTTGCCTCGAGGTACTGCCCCTGGATGAGGAGCGGATCAATGAGGCCCGGATCGTCATTCCGTTCTGGCAGAAGGCCATCAACGATCCCGGAAAGGCCCGGATCCATCGGGAATCGATGCAGCAGTGGCTTGCGGCGATGCGGCAGTATCTTGCCGAGGCGCGGGACGCCGGCACCGTCACCACCGCCGTCGACGACGCCGCCCTGGCCGGGCAGCTGCTCAACCTTCTCCTCGGCGCCCAGATCGCGGCGGCGCTCGCCCCGGGAGGCCAGGTGGAGCTAGGGTTGAACGAGCAGCTGGAGGGATTCCTGACCCTGCTCGGCTGCTAGGACCCGAGGATAATCTTTTTTCGCCGGTTGTCGAAAAAAGATGACATCGACGGGCTGCGACGCTACCCTGAAAGGACTGTGTCCCACGACACAATCCCCGAAGTACGACGGCGTCAGGATCTTCTATGACCGCAGTTGCAGCCCGCCTATCCCTCAGTCCTGCCGGACAGGACGTCCGCACCAGCACGGCAACATCCTTCGACCACTGGCGGCACCTCGTCGCGGAGTCCTTCGTTCCCCTGGCCGCCTCGAGCGGAAATGCCGAGAACTTCCGCGGCCGCATGCGGGCCCGCCGGCTGGACCGCATGGCGGTCGTCGAAGTCTCCTCCACGAGCCATGAGGTCCACCGCACGCCGGCCCTGATTGCGCAGTCCAACGAGCGCTATTTCAAGCTCAATCTCCAACTGCAAGGCACCGGGCTCCTCATCCAGGACAACCGCGAGGCTCTGCTGCGCCCGGGCGATCTCTCCATCTACGACACCAGCCGCCCCTACACGCTTGCGTTCGAGGCGGACGCCCGGCTCATGGTGGTGATGTTCCCCTGGGACGCACTTTCCCTACCGCCGGACTGCATTGCACAACTCTCCGCCGTGCGGATGGCCGCTGACACAGGCCTTGCCGCGATCGTCGGGCCGTTCATCGCCCACCTCGCGCAGAACCTGGATGCGCTGAGCGGCCCCAGCGGGTCCCGCCTTGCCACGAATGCCCTCGATCTCGTGTCCACGATGCTGCATTCGGAACTGGACATGTCCCCGGACCGGATGAGGCCCCAGGCCCTCCTGGCGACATCCGTCCGCGAGTACATCGACGCCAACCTGGCCGATCCGCTGCTCTCGCCCGCTTCCATCGCAGCGGCCCATTTCATCTCCACGCGGCACCTGCACAACGTCTTCCATGAATCCGGGACCACCGTGGCGAGCTGGATCCGGACCCAGCGGCTGGAAGGGGCGCGCCGCGAACTGCGGGATCCGCTCCTGGCCGGCATGTCCGTAGGAGCCGTGGCCGGGCGTTGGGGTTTCCTGGATGCGGCCCACTTCAGCCGCTCCTTCCGTGACGCCTTCGGCGGATCCCCCAGCGACTGGCGGCGCGGCGCCTAGAACGGCCCGTTCCCGCGGTGACAGCAGGTGCTGTCAGCGCCCTTTGTTAACCCCGCGAGCTGAAGTGTTAGAAAAGGCGGTGCCGGATTTACCCGGCACCGCACCCTTCTACCCTCAGGGCCCGCTGCTAGACGGGGACTCCTGCCCGCTCTGCCCTGCGTTCCACGCCGACTTCCACCAGCACGCCGGCCGCAAACAATATGGGCACAGCGATCAGCAGGCCCACGGCCGTTTCGGCACTGCCGCCGATCAATGCCGTGAAGTTGCTGACCACGAGGAACAGAACCCAGCCGAGCAGCAACGTGGCAAATATCGGTGCCACCCTGGTCTGCCAGACCTGGCCGGCCACCTTTTCGCGCCGGAAATACGCGACGACGGCAAGGGAGCACAGGATATACAAGACCAGGAGCGCCGCCACGGCCAGTCCGCTGAACCAGGAGAAAAGGGTCAGGATAGGATCAAGGGACAGCAAGGCAAACGGCGCCACGAGCAGGAGTGCGATCAGTGTTTGGATCCGCGCGGCGGCGGCGGGGGCCCTGTGCCGGTTAGTGCGGGCCACGGCACCGGGCATGGACCCGCGCAGGGCCAGCGAATGGAGGTAACGGTTGATGCCGTTGTGGAAGGCGATGATGCCGGCCAGCAGGGACGTCACGAGCAGGACGCCCGTGGCTATTCCTGCCCAGGGCCCGAACAGCTCCACCATCGGCGTCAATACGAAGGAGGTGGAATCTCCCGATTCGAGGGCTGCGCCCGCGGCATCAATGACGCGAGAGGGGCCGTAGTAGCTGACCAGCATCCACGAAATGAAGGAGAAGAACACCGAGATGACCCCCACCGAAAGGTACGTGGCACGGGCTACCGTGCGTTGGGCGTCCTTGGCCTCGGCCGAGTAGATGGCCGTAGATTCGAAACCGAACATGGAGGCGACAGCGAACATGATGGCTACGCCCGGGGCACCGGCGGCGATCGCCGCGGGAGAAAAGGACGCCGCCAGGCTGATTCCTTCCGGTCCGCCGCCCCGCAACAGCACGGTGAACCCGAACATGAGCAGGATGGCGACCTCAAGGCCCACGAGCAACGCCAGGACCCGCGCCCCGAGTTGGATGTTGAGAGATCCCAGCACCTGCACGCCCGCCATGGTGACCACGGCCAGCAGCCACCAGGGAACCGCGATGCCGGCGGATCCGAGGAGCCCCGAGAACGCCGCGCCGTACAGCCCATACATCGCGGCCTGGACCGTGCTGTACGCGAGGAGCGCGAGCCACGCGGCTCCCGCTCCGGTTTTGCGCCCAAAGGCGGCCGTAACGTAGGCGTAGAAGGCGCCATGGGCCTGGATCTTGCGGCTCATTGCAACAAACCCGACGGCGAAGATCACAATAACAATGCCCACCACGAGGTAAGCCCCGGGCGCTCCGGGACCGTTGCCGAGGGCTGCGGCCAGGGGGGACGCCCCGACGATTCCGGTCAACGGCGCCTGGGCAGACAAAACAAAGAAGAGGATGCCCATAACGCCCACGCTGCCGGCGCGCAGCGCCGTGGAGTGCTCCGTGCGGGAACTTGCTTCCGCGGTCCGGGACTCGGAATTTGAAATACTCATCGGATCCTTCTTAACAGTCATGAGCCTGGGAAATAGCGGTCTGAGAAATCGAGGTGGTTTGCACCGTGCAATCCAGCATGGCAGGTGACACCGGTCACTTTTTTGTCGATCAGCGATCGGTTGTTGTTCCTCAGCGCAACGGCATCCAAGGCCGTCGCGATCCTTCGCAATGGGTCAACTTCAGTTCGCGCAAAGACAAGACTGCGCGTCCCTCACCGGGGGACACTCGGACATGACAGTACGGCCGCTCTAGGACCATCCTGTACCGCGCGCAGTGCTTCAACTACGCAGTGCTTCAATGACCACCAGTGCTTCAATAGCCCAGTGCCTCAACTACTCGATGTGGAGTACAACCATGGAAACCTACGACGCCCTTCTGGCTGCGATTACCCCGGCTACCGGCCAGATCCGGACCATCCTCGACCCCGCCACCGGTCAAGCGGTCGGCGAAGCGCCCGTCCACACCGTCCAGGACCTCGAACAGGCCATCGCCGCCGCAGCGGCTGCGCAGCCGGCCTGGGCCGCGCTGGGGCACGACGCCCGCAGCGCCGCACTGCTCAAGGCCGCCGACGCCGTCGAACGCTCCACTGAGGAGCTAGCCCGCCTTCTCTCCCGCGAACAGGGCAAGCCGCTCAACGGGCCAAACGCCCGCTTTGAGGTAGGCGCCTGCGCCGCCTGGCTCCGCGCGGCCGCCGCCACGCCCCTGGCCCCGGAAACCGTGGTGGACGACGGCGAGATCCGCGCCGAGCTGCACTACCGGCCCATCGGCGTCGTCGGGGCGATCGGGCCCTGGAACTGGCCCATGATGATCACCGTCTGGCAGATCGCCCCCGCCCTGCGGATGGGCAACGCCGTGGTAGTCAAACCCTCGGAATTCACGCCGCTGAGTGTCCTGGGCCTTGTCCATGTCCTGAACCAGGAACTCCCCGAGGGCCTCCTGTCCGTGGTCGCGGGCGGCCGCGAGGTCGGCGAGGCCCTGGCCGGACACCCTGCGATCGGCAAGGTCATGTTCACCGGCTCCACCGCCACGGGCAAAGCGATCATCAAGTCCTCCGCGGACACTGTCAAACGCCTCACTCTGGAACTGGGCGGCAACGACGCCGGTATCGTGCTGCCCGACGCTGATCCGAAGTCGATCGCCGAGGGCTTGTTCTGGGGCGCGTTCATCAACACCGGCCAGACCTGCGCCGCCCTCAAGCGCCTCTACGTCCATAGCGACATCTACGACGCCGTCTGCGAAGAACTCACCGCGGTCGCCGCCGCCATGCCCATGGGCAACGGCCTCGACGAAGCCAATGTCCTGGGCCCGCTGCAGAACAGGCAGCAGTTCGACATCGTGGCCCGGCTGGTTGAAGCCGCCCGCGACTCCGGGGCCAGGATTCTCCTCGGTGGGAACCCGGACACGGACCGGCCCGGCTACTTCTACCCTGCCACCCTGGTTGCCGACATCGCCAACGACAATCCTCTCGTGGCCGAGGAACAGTTCGGTCCCGCCCTGCCCATCATCCGCTACAGCACGGTGGACGAGGCAGTTAGCATGGCCAACGCCCTCGACGTCGGACTCGGCGCCTCGGTCTGGTCCTCCGATCAGGCCGCGGCCCGCAAGGTTGCGGCCCGGATCCAGGCCGGCACCGTGTGGATTAACAAGCACGGCGCCGTGGACCCACGGATCCCCTTCGGCGGTGCCAAGCAATCCGGCTATGGCCTGGAATTCGGCGTCGAGGGACTCAAAGCCCTCGGCGTGCCGCAGGTCATCAACGGCTAGGCCTGTCGGGGGCATCGTGCGACGAGGGAGGCCGGAGGGAGTTCGCCCCGGCCGCGGGAAACCTGCCTGACGCGTCACCAGTCCAGCGGCAGGATGCCCGCGCCGGCGCCTAGCCCGCGTGATCCTGGAATTCGGGGGCGCGGCTGCCTGCCCGCAGGAGGGGCGCGAAGAACGCGCCGAGCTCTGCCGTCGCCGTCAGCGGCAGAACGTTAGCCACGTACTGGTCCGGTCGCACCACCACCACAACGCCTCCGCGGTCGAGGCCGCGTAGTTCAAAGATGTCCGCCGCCGCATCGGTGGCGTAGACCTTCTCAAGACAGGTGAGCCGGAACGGGCCAACTTGGGGCTTGAACGCGGCCGGGACGGCTCCGATGTCGATACTCGTATGGTCCTGCTGGTAGATGACCTTAATGTCGAACCACGCGTCTCGGTCGGCCCGTTCGGGGGCGGCGGCGAGCGGGGATTCCGGCGAGCTGGCGATCCACTCGGCCAGGTCCGCGGCCGGCGACGGTGCCGCCGCCAGTTGTTGTGGCGCTGCCCCGTCGGCGAAGACGTAGATGCGCCAGCGGCCGTCCGCCGCGGCCTGATGGCCGAGCTGCACAGGGTTTGCATCGCAGACCCGCACAACGGGCGCGGACTTGAACCGCTTGCCGATGGTGAAGCCGGCGGCGAGCTCCTGGTGGACAGGCGCAGCGATGAGCATGGACGGGGCGTACTGGGTCATGAAGCCGGCGGGGAACTCGGCGGTGCTCACGTAAAAGTCCTCGAGTTCGGAGGGACTTGCGAACTCCTCGGGCTTCTTCGCCATGAGCGTCGACCACTCCTTGTCGAAGTCGATGAGGTTCTTCGCGATGACCTGGCGCTCGGCCGAATACGTTGACAGCAGGCTCTCCGGGCTGCGGCCCTCAAGCACGTGTCCCAGCTTCCAGGCCAGGTTGAAGCCGTCCTGCATGGAGACGTTCATTCCCTGGCCCGCCTTGGCGCTGTGCGTGTGGCAGGCGTCGCCGGTGATGAATATGCGCGGCGTGCGGATGCCGCGCTGGTCCGGGAGGACGTCGTCGAACCGGTCAGTGAGGCGGTGTCCAACCTCGTACACGCTGTGCCAGGCCACGTCGCGCACCTCGAGCGTGTAGGGGTGGAGGATGTTGTTCGCCTTGGCGATGATCTGCCCGACCGTTGTGCTGCGCACGGCGCCGGCGTCGTCCTGCGGGACCTCGCCAAGGTCGACGTACATGCGGAAGAGGTGGCCGCCCTCGCGGGGAATCAGGAGAATACTGCCGCCCGCGCCGGACTGGATGGCGCACTTCGTGCGGATGTCCGGGAAGTCGGTGACGGCGAGGACGTCCATGACGCCCCAGGCGTGGTTGGCCTTGTCGCCGGCGAGCGTGCAGCCGATCGATTCCCGCACCTTGCTCCGCGCGCCGTCCGCGCCGACGACGTACTTGGCATGAACAACGCGCTCCTGGCCCTCGTCTGGGCCGGCCGTTTGGAGGAGTGTGACGGTGACGGGGTACTCCCCCTCGTCGGCGACCTCGAGGCTGCTGAACTCCAGGCCGTAGTCCGGCGACATGCGGGTGGGCGAGTTAGCCATGAACTCGCCGAAATAATCCAGCACGCGGGCCTGGTTGACGATCAGGTGCGGAAATTCGCTGACGCCGGTCGCGTCGTCGACAGCCCGGGCGGCACGGACGATGCGGGAAGGGTCCGCGGGGTCCGGCTTCCAGAAGGCCATTTCGGTGATGCGGTAAGCCTCAGCGATGATCCTCTCGGCGAAGCCGAAGGCCTGGAATGTCTCGACACTCCGGGCCTGGATGCCGTCGGCCTGGCCGATGGCGAGCCTACCGCTGCGTCGCTCCACGATCCGCGTGGTGATGCCCGGGAACTGGGACAGCTGTGCGGCCGTGAGCATGCCTGCGGGCCCGGTGCCCACGACGAGCACGTCGACCTCGTCAGGAAGTTGCGCGGGCCGATCGATGCCGACGCCGGCGGCCGGCTGGACTCGCGGGTCACCGGATACGTAACCGTGGTGGTGGAACTGCACGGGCTTTCCTCACTTCGCTGTGTGGCGGCCTGTTGCCGTATTTGTGTTCGATAATAGAACGACGTGTTCGATAATTGAAAACTCTCGTAATCCGAAACTCTACGGCAGGTATGACGCGGGTTACAAGTGTCTTGAAAACCGCTACCTCCAGGGTTTGACGCTCGACAGTTCCCGTTCGACAGTTCCCGTTAGCCACGGCAGAGGACACCAACGCGGGGTCACTTAGCGCCGGTAAAGCCCCTCGGGATGGGCTCGAAGTGACCCCGCGTTGCAGGTCTGAGGTCGCCGCCATGATCAGGATGGAGGGCTAGGCCGGCGTCGCGAACACGGCGTAGGCCCCAATAGCGGCGGCGGGACCGGGGCACCGGGAAGACCGCAACCGCCTGCAGCCACCACGGGGACCGGGCCCGGGGAAAGGTCGAAGGGAACGGTCAGCCCTGCGGGAGTTCAAAGCCCGTCCCGCGCGGCCTCCACACCACAAGGGCCTGGGAGCGGGCCCGGGGGCGCTTTCCACGGGCCAGGCTGACGACGTCGCCCGCCGTTCCGGCAGCGAAAATGCGGGCGCCCACGGCCCGCGGCCGGCGCTGCAGTTCCTCGGTCAGTTCAATGACCCGGCCCTGCAGGGCCGTCACCTGGTTTTCGAGCTGGAGGATCCGCTTGATCCCTTCGAGCGAGACGCCCTCATGGGAGAGCCGCTGCACCTCGCGGAGCATGTTTACATCCCGCTGCGAATACCGCCGGGACTTTCCCGGCGCACGGCTGGGCGAGACAATGCCCAGCCGGTCGTACTGCCGCAGCGTCTGGGGGTGCATATCCGCCAGTTGCGCGGCGACGGAGATGACAAAGATCGGCTGGTCGAAGTCGAATTCGATGACCATGGCGATAGCCCGTTCCTAGAGCCGTGCCCTGGCTGCCAGTTCGGCGCGGACGTCCTCGCCGGCGGTGGCGGCGGCGAAGGCTTTGACGGCTTCCTCAGCTTCCTTGCCCAGCTTCCGCGGGACGGCGACGTCGATGGTCACCAGTAGGTCGCCGGTGGCCTTGGCGTGCTTGATGCCGCGGCCCTTGACCCGGAGCGTGCGGCCCGACGGTGTGCCGGCCGGAACTCGGACCCTGACCTTGTCGCCGTCGATGGTCGGGACCTCGATATCGGCACCCAGGGCGGCCTCCGGGAAGGTGACCGGAACGTGGATGCGCAGGTTGTCGCCGTCGCGGACGTAGAAATCGTGCGGCTTCACCGAGACCGTGACCATAAGGTCCCCGTTGCCTGCCGGGCCGAACTGGCCTTTGCCGCGGACACGGACCTTCTGGCCGTCCTTGATGCCGGCCGGGACGCGCACGTCGATGACTTCGCCGTCCGGTTCACGCAGGCCGATGGTGGTTCCGCGGATGGAGCCTGCGAAGGAGATGCTGGTGGACGCGGTGCGGTCCGCACCCTTCTGCGGAGCGCGCTGGAACGACTGGCCGCCGCCGAATCCACCGCCGGCCCCGGCGCCGCCGAACAAATCGGCGAACTCGGGCGGAATCCCGCCGGAGGTGCTGAACCCGCTTGGTTGGCGGCCAGCGTTGCCGGTGAAGAGGCCGCCGAAGAGGTCCTCGAAGCCGGCGCCGCCACCCGCGCCGCCGCTTCCGCCGGGGGCGAAACGGGCGCCGCCGCCCATGGCCCGGACGGCGTCGTACTGCTGGCGCTCATCGGCATCGGAAAGCACGGAATAGGCCTCGGAGATGTCCTTGAACTTCCGCTCCGAAGCGGCATCCCCCGCGTTGGTGTCCGGGTGGTGCTGCCGCGCGAGCTTCCGGTAGGCCTTCTTGATGTCGGCTCCGGAAGCGTCCTTGGCGACGCCAAGGATCTTGTAAAAGTCCTTGTCCACCCAGTCCTGGCTAGCCAATGGCGTTTCCTTTCAAATCTGTGTGCCGAGGTGACAGTTCACGCCCATGTTTGTTCGAAACATGGGCGCGAACTGTCACCTCGATGAGGTGCTGCTAGGCCGGGACGGCCACAATGACCTGTGCTGCGCGGAGCACGCGGTCACCGGACTTGTAACCCGATCGCAAAACCTGGCTGACGGTGTCGATCTCGACGTCCGCGCCGGGCTGCTGGATGAGAGCCTCGTGGATCGTGGGATCGAACTCCACACCGGTCTCATCGATGCGCACGAGGCCGTACGTCTTCACCGCATTCTCCAGCTTGGCCGCGATCGCAGCGAACGGGCCGTCCGATAGGTCACCGTGCTGGCGGGCGGCGTCGACGTCGTCCAGGACCGGGAGCAGGGAGTTCAGGACGCCGATGACGGCCATCTCCCCCGCCACGGCACGGTCGCGTTCAACCCGCTTGCGGTAGTTGACGTACTCGGCCTGCAGGCGGCGGAGATCGTTCTTGAGCTCCTCCGCCTCGGCCTGGTCCGCACCCTGGGCCACCGACTCCGCGGCCGGCACCTCAGCACTGTTGAGGATGTCCTCCACCTGGGACAGGGCGTCCCCGGAGTCGGCACTTTCCTGGTCCGGGTGGCTTTCCTGGTCCGGGTGGCGGGCCTTGCCGGTCTCCGGATCAACCTTGCGGTTGTCGTGGATGATTGGCTTCTGCGGCTCGTTTGCCCGCTGTTCAGCGTCCCGCCGGTCCTCGGAAGAACCGTGCTCTTCTTCGTTACCGTGATGCGGCATGACTACTTCTTCTCGTCTTCGTCAACAATCTCGGCGTCGACGATATCCTCGTCGGCCCCGGCCGCCTGCTCCCCGGCCGGAGCACCCTGGGCGCCGGCGGCACCGTCGGGGGAACCGGGCCGGGCGTAGATGGCCTCGCCGAGCTTGGTCTGCGAAGCCTGCAGCTTCTCAAACGCGGTCTTCACGGCTGCGTCATCGGTGCCTTCAAGTGCGGCTTTGAGGGCGTCGACGTCGGCCTGGACCTCGGTCTTGACCTCGTCCGGCAGCTTGTCGGAGTTGTCGGCGATCAGCTTGTCCACGGAGTAGGCGAGCTGCTCGGCAGTGTTACGGGTGTCGGCTGCCTCGCGGCGGGCCTTATCCTCTGCTGCGTGCTCCTCGGCGTCCTTGACCATGCGGTCGATGTCTTCCTTGGAGAGGCTGGACCCGCCCGTGATGGTCATGGACTGCTCCTTGCCGGTGCCCTTGTCCTTCGCGGAGACATGCACGATGCCGTTAGCGTCGATATCGAAGGTGACCTCGACCTGCGGGACGCCGCGCGGAGCCGGGGCGATACCGGTCAGCTCGAAAGTGCCCAGCGGCTTATTGTCGCGGGTGAACTCGCGCTCGCCCTGGAAGACCTGGATCGACACGGAGGGCTGGTTGTCATCCGCCGTGGTGAAGGTCTCGCTCCGCTTGGTGGGGATGGCCGTGTTGCGCTCGATCAGGTGCGTCATGATGCCGCCCTTGGTTTCGATGCCGAGGGACAGCGGAGTGACGTCAATCAGCAGGACGTCCTTGCGTTCGCCCTTCAGGACACCGGCCTGTAGGGCGGCGCCGACAGCGACCACCTCGTCCGGGTTGACGCCCTTGTTCGGCTCCTTGCCGCCGGCGAGCTCCTTGACCAGGTCATAGACGGCCGGCATCCGGGTGGACCCGCCGACGAGCACGATGTGGTCGATCTCGGAGAGCTTGATGCCGGCTTCCTTGATGACATCGTGGAACGGCTTCTTGGTGCGCTCCAGCAGGTCCTTGGTGAGTTCCTGGAACTTCGCACGGGTCAGCTGCTCGTCCAGGTGAACCGGGCCGTCGGGAGTGACGGAGAGGTACTGGAGCGAGACGTTGGTGCTGGTGGAGGAGGAGAGTTCCTTCTTGGCCTGCTCAGCTGCTTCACGCAGGCGCTGCAGGGCGATCTTGTCCTTGGACAGGTCGATGCCTTTGACCTTGAGCTGGTTCAGCAGGAAGTCGACAACGCGCTGGTCCCAGTCGTCGCCGCCGAGGCGGTTGTCGCCGGCGGTGGAGCGGACCTGGATGGTGGAGAAGTTGTCTTCGTCCTTGCCCACCTCGAGGAGGGAGACGTCGAAGGTTCCGCCGCCGAGGTCGAAGACGAGGATGAGTTCGTCTTCCTTGCCCTTGTCCAGGCCGTAGGCCAGTGCGGCCGCGGTGGGCTCGTTGACGATGCGCAGCACCTTCAGGCCGGCAATTTCGCCGGCTTCCTTGGTGGCCTGGCGCTCGGCGTCGTTGAAGTACGCGGGGACGGTGATCACGGCATCCGTGACCTTCTCACCCAGGTAGGACTCGGCGTCGTTCTTGAGCTTCATCAGGATGCGTGCGGAGATTTCCTGCGCGGTGTACTTCTTGTCGTCGATAGCGACGGACCAGTCGGTGCCCATATGGCGCTTGACGGAGGCGATGGTGCGGTCAATGTTGTTGACGGCCTGGCGCTTGGCGATCTCACCGACCAGCACTTCGCCGGTCTTGGAGAAGGCAACAACCGACGGCGTGGTGCGGCCACCCTCGGCGTTGGCAATAACGGTGGGCTCGCCACCTTCGAGAACGGAGACGACGGAGTTGGTTGTTCCGAGGTCAATACCTACTGCACGTGACATGTATTGCTTCCTTCTTTTCTTGGAAACTTGCTGGCTCCGTCGCCGGGTACGGCCCGGTGATCGAACTGCTGCCCGGGGATGGGACCTGCCGAGATCGGTGCTCGCCCAGTCATTGAGCGATCTGCACTCAACCTTACCCAGGCAGCAGCCAAAGTCAATCCAAAGTTGAGTCGCGAACGCTCAACCTTGGATTTTGGGCAACCTGGAAGGCATCTCGGCAGGCCAGCTTCCCCGCAATTGGGCGCGGAGGCGCCGTCACATGCGACAGTTTCGCTGTGCGCGAAGTCCCCGCCTAGCGGTCCCCGCGGGGCGCTTCACCGGCAGTTCCCGCCGCGCCGTAGTCGCCTTCCTTGTACTCGCCCTCCTCGACGGCGGCAGGCGTCCCGCCCCCCGCGGTCTCGCCGACGGCGCCGGCTTTGCCGTAGTCACCTTCGGGGTAGTCGCCTTCAGCATCGCCGACGGCGGTCCCGCCGGCCACGCCCGCGGCGCCGTAGTCACCCGCCGGGTATTCGCCCTCCTCTGCGGTAGCAGGATTCTCGCCGGTGGCGCCCGCTGAGCCGTAGTCGCCAGCGACATACTGCCCCTCGGCCACTTCGGTTGCGGCCTCTTTGGGTACAGTCTCGCTGGGTCCGGCCTCTTTGGGTTCAGCCTCCGCACCTACAACGTGGGCTGCCGTTCGATCGGACTCTCTGTTTTCGGACATGGATGGATCCTCCCTGGAAGCATCGGGCGCGCCCGTGCGGACGCAGTCGCAGTCTATCCAGCCCCGCTGGGAGGCAACAGGGGGTGGGACACTCACTGCCGATGCCGGATGGCGGCGGCCTTCCTTCGTCCATTCGCCACAAATGGCCGCACTGTTGATCCCCGTAGCGGCCGTTTGCGTCAAATGGGCGCTCCCCGCGCGGGATGACGACGGCGGCGCGCAGGGAAAGCGCCGCTCGTGACGGAGTCGCACGCCGGCGGGGCAGCCCGGGCACTGAAACCGGCGCCGCTCAAGGAAGCAGCCGCAGCCACCGCGGCCTGGTGGGGGACCAGGGACGGTGACGGCGGCTGCGGCTTGGGGGGTCCTGCTTAGCGGATTCCGGCGTCCGCGGATTCCGGCGCCCCGGCGGCGGCAGGCACGGCGCGGGCACGGGCATCTGTCTCCGGAAGGCCCAGCTTGCTCGGCCACCACAGCCGCGGGCCGATGTCGTAAGCCAGGGCCGGCACCAGCAGGGAGCGGACCAGCACGGTGTCCAGCAAAACGCCGAAGGCCACAATGAAGGCCAACTGCACCAGGAACATGATCGGAATGACGCCCAGGGCCGCGAAGGTCGCCGCGAGGACCACTCCGGCGGAGGTGATGACGCCGCCGGTGACGCCCAGGCCGCGCAGGATGCCGGGCCGGGTGCCGTGCTTCAGGGATTCCTCCCGGACCCGGCTCATCAGGAAGATGTTGTAGTCCACGCCGAGCGCCACAAGGAAGACGAAGCCGAAGAGTGGCACCGTGGCGTCCGCTCCCGGGAAGCCGAAGAAGTTGTTGAAGACCACTGCGGAGACACCCATGGCCGCACCGTAGGAGAGGACCACCGAGGCGACCAGCAGGACCGGGGCCAGCACGGAGCGAAGCAGCAGCATCAGGATCACCAGGATCACGGCAAGGACCACCGGAATGATGGTCACCAGGTCGCGCTGGGCGGTGGTGTTGGTGTCCAGCGCCGTGGCGGTCACGCCGCCCACGAGGGCGCCGGCGTCGACCTTCTTCAGCTCCTGCCGGAGGGACACGACAACGTTTTCCGCCTCGTTGGAGTCCGCGGCGGAGTTCAGCGTCGCGTTGATCAGCACTTTGCCGTCCCGCACACCCGGGGTCGTCGGAGCACCCGGGCTACCCGGGGCACCCGGAGCGCCCGGGGCGGACGCTGCACCGGTGACGATAGGGGCGCCGCCGTCGGCCAGCAGGAAGGCATCCCCGACGCCGTCGCTTGCCTTGACCGCGTCCAGCACCTCCCGGGCTTTCGTCTCATCCGCGACGATCACGGCGGGGCTGCCTGACCCGGCGTCAAAGTGCCGTGCCAGCGCGTCCTGGCCATCGACGGCATTGGAGGCTGTCAGGATAACGTCCGTTTGCGGGACGCCGTTGGCCCTGAGCTGGAGGACGCCGCCCGAGGCCACCAGGAGCAGGAGCACTGAAGCCACCCAGACCGTGCGGGGCCGGCGTGCAACAAGGGAGCCCGTGGCGTGCCACAGGCCCTTCTGGCCCTCCAGGCCGGTGACCAGTTCAGGTTCGCGTTCCGTTTCGGGGAGGAGCTTGGGGCGGAACGGCCAGAATGCGACGCGGCCCAGCAGCGCCATCATGGCAGGCAACAGGGTCAGAGCCGCAAAAAGCGAGCACAGTATGCCGGCAGCCGCCACGGGGCCGAGTGCCTTGTTGGAGTTGAGGTCGGAAAACAGCAGGCAGAGCAGGGCAATGATGACCGTGGCGCCGGAGGCCAGGATGGGCTCCCAGGATCCCTTCCAGGCGGTCATCGCGGCGGTTGTCCGGTTGGTGGTGTGCGTCAGGGCCTCGCGGAACCGCGCCACATACAGCAAGGCGTAGTCGGTTGCCGCCCCGATGACCAGGATCGAAAGGATTCCCTGGCTTTGGCCGTTGAGCTGGATCCAGCCGAGCTTCGCCATGCCGAACACCAGCAGGATAGCGGCACACAGGGCAAAGACGGAGGTGAACAGCACGGCGATCGGCAGCAGCAGCGAGCGATAGACCACCAGCAGGATCAGGAACACCGCACCGAGCGCCACCAGCAGCAGAATCCCGTCTATGCCGGCGAAGGCGCTGACCAGGTCAGCCGTCAGCCCGGCCGGGCCGGTCACGTAGGTCTGCATTCCCTCCGGCGCGGAGGCCGCCACCTCGTCGCGGAGCTCCTTGACAACCTCCTTGACCTCACCGGAGGAGTCGATGGGCACCACAAACTGGACCGCTTTCGAATCCTCCGAGGGGATGGGGCCGATCACGGTACTGCCGGCTTTCAAAGCCTCCAGCTTGCCTTTGAGCGCGGCAGCTTCGCCGAGTTGGGCTGGCGTAAAGGCGGAACCGCTCTCGATCACAATGACAGCCGGGATCTCCTTGGAGTCCCGGAATTTGGCCTGCCACTCCTGAGCCGCAGTGGCTTCTGCCCCGGCGGGCAAGAACGACGCCTGGTCGTTGGAGGAGACCTCTTCCAGCCGGCCGAAGGTAGGCCCGCCGATACCGGCTATGGCCAGCCAGGTCACCACCAGTAAGACGGGAACCAGCCAGCGCAGCCAGAACGGGACGCGGGCGGTGGTGCTGGAGGTCTTGTTCATGGTTCCTTCTGGTACTTGCCTCGGAGGGGTAGAATTGAGTCCATCATAGACTATCTCGACAATGGAGATAACCCGGATGTGCTTAATTTTCCGGAAGTGTTTCGGGACCGCCCCGGCTCCATTTGAGCCAGGTGCTGCAGTAAACTCCGGAAAGCGCCGGTTACGCCGGCGCGTCCGGTAGTTGCGGGTAGTTTTCAGTAGGCCGGTGGTCCAGGGAAGGAAAGGAGTCCGAGTGTCAGCTGAAGCATCCGGGCGCCCCGGCCCCGCCGGTCACCCACCGCTGGTGCGGATCCTCCAGGAATTCACCCTCGAAGCCAACCGCTACGTGGATTCCGCCGGCGGCCGCAACGACATGCACCGGACCGATCTCAATGCCCTAGCTGTGATCATGAAGTACGCCGCCGGGAACAAGATTGTCACCCCCGGCGTGCTCCGGAAGGAGCTGAACCTCAGCTCTCCTGCGACCACCGCCCTGATCGACCGGCTGCACAGCTCCGGGCATGTTCTCCGTGAACGCAAGGGGTCCGACCGCAGGCAGGTCCAATTGCACATGACGCCGAAGGCCTTCCGCGACGGCGGCGCCATGTTCTTCCCGCTGGCCCGCCACATGGGGGCCGCGATGGCAGGGTTCACACCCGAGGAGCTTGAGATTGCCACCCGCTTCATGACCGCCATGACCGAGGCGACCATCAGCGCAGCGGAGGAGGCAGCCCAGGCGGCGGTACATGACGCGCCGCCGGACGCGCCGCCCCCAATAGACTCGCCATAGCTGTCGGTTCGCCGGGCCGGGCGGTAGCGTTTCACCATGAGTGCGCAGCAGCCCGAAGATGTGTACAGCCACGGCCACCACGAGTCGGTGGTCCGCGCGCACGCCTCCCGGACGGCGGAGAACTCCGCGGCGTTTGTGATCCCGTACCTCACCACCGGGGTTTCGGTGCTCGACGTCGGCTGCGGTCCGGGCAGCATCACGTGTGATTTCGCCGGGCTCGTCGCCCCCGGGAAAGTCTCGGGGCTGGACCGCTCCCCCGGGATCATCGGCCAGGCGACTGCCCTCGCGGCCGGACGCGGCGTGCCGAACGCCGAGTTCCTCGCCGGCAACATCTACGACCTCGACTTCGAGGATGAGACGTTCGACGTCGTGCATGCCCACCAGGTGCTGCAGCACCTCACGGACCCGGTTGCTGCCCTGCGGGAGATGCGCCGCGTCGCCCGGCCCGGCGGAATCGTGGCTGCGCGCGACGCCGACTTCCACGGCATGAGCTGGTTTCCGGCCATCCCCGAGCTGGACGAATGGATGGAGCTTTACCAGCGGATCGCCCGCCGCAACGGGGCCGAGCCCGATGCAGGCCGCCGCCTGGTCTCGTGGGCACAGTCCGCCGGGTTCACCGACGTCGCCCCTTCGAGCAGCAACTGGCTCTATGCCACCGGGCAGCAGCGGCGGTGGCAGGCCCGGGTGTGGGGCGAACGGGTGCTGCATTCGGCCTTCGCGGACGAGGCCCTCGAGTACGGCTTCGCCAACGCCGCCGACCTGGCCCGGATTTCCGCCGGCTGGCACCGCTGGGGCTCCACGGACGACGGCTGGTTCCTGATTCCCAACGGCGAGGTGATCGCCCGGGCCTGAGGCGCTCCCCGGCCCGTTGTCCACATAGCCGCTGCCGGCTCTGGAACCCCGCCGGCGGGGTTCCTAGGATCAGGACATGATCATTCAAGCAGGTTTTGACTTCGAGATACTCGCCCGCCCGTTCATCGTCCAGGGCGGCAAACTTATGCCGAGGCTTGTGCTGATCTGCGTAGACGCAGAAATGCGGCTGAGCAGCGTCGACGTCGTAGCAGAAGACTTCTCGGGCTCACTGGCTCCCTTCCGCGATGCAGTCCTGGTGGCGCTGGATGCGGAATACACCAGGTACTTTGCCATCGCCCACCCTGGCAGGTTCAGCGAGTACCACTGCTCGGACCCCATCATGGTCGAGGCGCGCGCACTGGAATCGGAGGCAGCTGACCGCGGCATGCAGCTGATCGGCCACTTCGCCATCGACGAAACGGGCTACATGTCAGCCCGCGCGTGCTCTTACTTTGACCAGTACCCGGGGAACGACGACCTTCCAAGGACCATGTTCCACTGGTCTCATTCAAGGCTTGGCCAGTGTGGCTGAGGGAGTCGGCCCGGCGACGGCGGCTCGATTCCTCGGCGCGGCAGAATCGTGCCGACATGTCCAGCGTTGCGCTTCAAGGCCAGCGCCATAAGCACTTCGTCTCTATCGCCTCCGGCAAACCGAAGGGCTTCTGGCCATCGTCCGACTTCGCACCACCCGCACGACTGGCAGAACCCCTCGAGACCCATACCCGCCCGCACTTCGAGGCGCAGCTGTTCCAATGCGAGATCCTCGGTCGCTGCCCTGGACACCTCCTCCATGAACGCACGCCCGACGCCGCAGTTTCGGAAGGCCATGGCTGTCTGCACCGAAGAACCCGCGCCCAATGAGCTGTTAGCTCACTTGAATTGCCGGCCAAGAGCAGCCAACCGGCCAGCTCGCCATCCATCGTGGCGATCAGGATGCGATTCACTTCCGAGTCCAAGGCCCGAACCATAGCGTCAATCGAAGGCAGGACGTGCTCATCAGAAACCGGCGGGAAGGGAAGGCCCACCGCACGGCCGTCGTTGGACACGTCCCGCCAACACTCCAGAATCTGGTTTCGCACGCGTGGCCCGACCACCGCCGGAGTAGTCAGCCACGACATTTGAATTACTTCAATCATCCTCCGAGTCTCCCTGAGGAATGTTTGCCCGTTAGTCGCAATGCCGTTCGGTTAAGGGCTGGGGGCGGGTGTCAAGATCCTCGTGCTGAGTGTCGCCGGGTACGTGCGGCGGTCGATATCGCGTTCCTTGG
>NZ_JAXCID010000008.1:0-114137 GCF_035985125.1 Arthrobacter sp. CG_A4
CTGATGCTCCGCACCAGCTCCGGGATGCAGTCCCTCTACATCTACGACGGCACCGGCAACCCCGCCGCCCTGATCACCAGCACCCCGACCATCGCCTTCGCCTACGACTACGACCCCTACGGCGTCCCAACCCTCACCGCCGACTCCGGCGGCCTCGGCACCACCCAAAACCCCTACACCTTCAAAGCCGGCATCCAGGACCGCGTCACCGGCTGGGTCAAATACGGCCAACGCTGGTACAACCCCACCCACGGACGCTGGACCCAACAAGACACCCTCGACACACCCCTGAACCCCGCCAACGCCAACCGCTACGCCTACGCCGCCAACGACCCCATCAACAACGCAGACCCCACCGGCAACTACAGCCTCTTTAGCGATGAGTATTGGAACTGTGTTGGCGGAGTTGTCCTGGCAGATACAAAGGAAGGTCTATTTTGGGGGGCCGTGGGCGGCGGCTTCGTTGGTTCTTTCATTGGAGGAGTGGGAGCGTTTCCGGGCGCCGTGATTGGCTCCGTCGGAGGCGCCCTTGGGAACGGTGTCCTCAGAGGCGGTGTCTGGGGATCCATAAGTTGCACCTGGCAGTGAAGACGTCTAGAAAGGGCTCACGTGAAGTACCGCAAAAATGATGAATTTTCGACTTCGCTGGATAAACAACGATCCAAAGAAGCACTTTCCGGGCACTTCAAATCATTGCGTCTTCGAACGGAGGAAACCGCCGACGGTTTGGAAGTTCATTCCGGATCGGACGCGATGTTTCGACTCCTTGGCCCCCTTGGGACTAGACGCATCCCAGTCGGTCTGACTATTCAACTCGAGGCCCAAAATGGACGGACGCACGTAAAATCAAGCGCGTTTGACCGGCTGGGGTGGTATCTCAACGACCACTTGGTCTTTGGTACAGAAGAGGCACTGGAACGGAAGCTCGAAAGCCTCTTACACGAGGTTCGTTCAGCTCTTGGGGAAGGCCGACAATCGAAGACCATCACTTGACCCCAATTGCATTCTGCGAAATCCCCACGGTGTCCCAGACCACCCCGAACGGGACCTACAAAGTCGCCTATGGCCGCACCGACGCCCAAGGCCTGCCCGTGATCGAGCAATACAAAAAGGACAACCTCACCGCCTAGTCGAACACGATCCGGTCACCGGGGAGGCCCTGATGCTGCGCACCAGCTCCGGGATGCAGTCCCTCTACATCTACGACGGCACCGGCAACCCCGCGGCCCTGATCACCAGCACCCCGACCATCGCGTTCGCCTACGACTACGACCCCTACGGCGTCCCGACCCTCACCGCCGACTCCGGCGGCCTCGGCACCACCCAGAACCCCTACACCTTCAAAGCCGGCATCCAGGACCGGACCACCGGCTGGGTCAAATACGGCCAACGGCGGTACAACCCCACCCACGGACGCTGGACCCAACAAGACACCCTCGACACACCCCTGAACCCCGCCAACGCCAACCGCTACGCCTACGCCGCCAACGACCCCATCAACAACACAGACCCGACCGGCCGTAATACCTGCTCGCAGTCCGGAGCAACCACTGCCGCCCTCGGTGTTGCCGCAGCTGGCCTCGCGTTCTGGGGCGGAGTGGCCACGGGCACTATAGCCGGGGCGCCGGCGGGGGCTGTCCTGGAAGCAGGTGCCCTTGCGACGGGGGTCGCGGCCGCTGTTTCCGGTGTCATCACGTTCTTTGCATGTAGCTAAGAAAGGAGTCGCTGTGCTTGCAGTGGGATTGGCCGGCATTGCAATGATCATGCTGGGCGCCGTGTACTTTATGCGTCATCCCCGGTCACGGGGGGAGCGGATCGGTCCTGCACGCGCCTGGACAATTCTCGCAATCCTCGCAGGACTCGTTCTGCTGATGCTTTTTGTTGTCGTGACGGTTTCCCGAGGTTCGATTTGACCCGTTGGTCCTAGCTCGACCTGAGTATTTCCTTCGGTCACAGTGCGGCCATGGATGCCCCATCCCCGGCGGACATTGGCAGTTGTCATTCTTTCGGCGGTGCATCGGGAAGGAGTCATCCCCCTGATCATCGCGACCGGCAGGGACAGCGGGCAATGTGGCTGCGCCGTTAGTGAGGGGTGCTCCCTATCGGCTACGCCGCCAACGACCCCATCAACAACAGTGATCCCACCGCCAAAATCTATTCGGAACTGTGGTGGGGGCCATCGTGGGAGGAGCGATTTCCGCTGCAGGAATTGGAGCGGTATGCGCACTCACCGCTGTTGTCGGATGCCTAGTCGGAGCAGCCGCGTTTGGCGCACTGGGCGGAGCCATCCTCGGGGGTGCCAATGCTGCTTCTGAGGGAGCAACCAATGAAGAAGCTGGTCGCCAAACCGCCCTCGGAGCCGTAGGCGGCGCGATCTTCGGAGTGTTCGGAAAGCTATAATTTTGGGAGGAGAAAAGGCATTGACTCTATTTGGAGGGCATAGAACCTTGAGGATCGTTGTAATTGGAATCCTCGCGGTCATCATCTGGGGCCTCGTAGGGTTCCTGATAGGCGGATGGCCACAAGCGCTTCTTTTCGGTTTTGTCGGAGGCCCAATATTGGCAGGGTTTGCCATCCTTCCACTCGTGATGAAGTCGAAGTCCGGGCGCTCTCCACGGAGGCCCAGATAGGCGGCGACTGCTACATTGTCGACAGCGACCATGCCCACACGAAAGGTCATTTATCGCATGGGCATGGCGTCTGCCGCG
Source organism: Arthrobacter sp. CG_A4 (assembly GCF_035985125.1). Classification (NCBI taxonomy): domain Bacteria; kingdom Bacillati; phylum Actinomycetota; class Actinomycetes; order Micrococcales; family Micrococcaceae; genus Arthrobacter; species Arthrobacter sp. CG_A4. Next base: position 2,709 of record NZ_JAXCID010000008.1, read on the forward strand.
AGACCCTCCACCGTACCGAACGCCCTCCGCCACGGCCCGACCATCGCCTCATGACAGCTGGCCCAGACCTCACCGCACCCCCTGTACGCCTACACGTGCCATGAACGGCTGGTGTGCCTGGCTGGACGGGCAGGGCATGGACCTGCTCACCGTCACCCGTCCTGTCGTGGACGCCTACAGGCACATCCTCACCAGGGACCGGCCACCGTCGTGGCCCGACTGGCCGCGCTCTCCAGTTTCTACCGCTGCGCGCTCTCGGCCGGGCTGATCCCGGGCAATCAGGTGGAACTGGTCAAACACCCGTACGGCGTCCCGAACCTCACCGCCGACTCCGGCGGTCTCGGCACCAACCAGAACCGTTACACCTTCAAAGCCCGCATCCCGGACCGCGTCACCGGCCGGCTGGGTCAAATACGGCCAACTCTGGTACAACCCCACCCTGGGCCGCTGGACCCAACAAGACACCCTCGACGCACCCCTAGACCCCGGCCCATGCCAACCCCTACGCCGCCAACGACCCCATCAACAACAGCGAGAGAGACACCCAGCTGGAGGTCCTGCGCGGACTCGGCGCTCACACCGCCCAGGGCTACCTCATCTCACGCCCGCTTCCGCCCCAAGAGCTCGACCAAGCCCAAGATATTCCTGTCAAAGTCCACTCCGGACGGAAAACGGTGTCCCAGCGATAGTAGGGGGATCCGCTCCTGCCGGGCCGTTCAGTACTTGGCGATCTGCGCCAGATAGCCGTAGTACTGCCCCTCGATCGGGTGGAACGGGTCGCCGTCGAAACCGAAGTCGCGATTGTTCCTGTTGTAGGCCTCGGTGTGGTCCAGGAACTGTGACATCACGTCCTTGCCCGAGCCCTCGCATTCCTCGCGGCTGATGCACAGGGCCACCGATCCCGCGACCGCGGGACTGGCGAAACTGGTTCCGTGGGCCACCGCGTAGCCTCCGGGCGCCGTTGACGTTATGCAGACCCCGGGGGCGGCGAGGGTGTGGGCCTTGTCCTTTCGCTGGCTGGCGAAGTTCGAGAAGAAGGCCGGGCGGTCGTCCAGCTGGCCCAGCCGGGACCAGTCCTCCGAGCCGCAGACGGGAGCGGCCAGGCCTTCGGCTTTTCCATCGAAGTCGGCCATTGCTGTGGCGGTCAGCACCTCGTCGTAGGTGGCGGGGACGGTTCCGGCGATGTCCTCAGCTGAGTTACCGGCCGCGACGGCGTAGACCACACCGGCCTTGACCGAGCGGCAGATGGCGAAGTGCATCGGATCGATGCCCTTTCCGCAGCCGGAGGTATCGGCGCCCGGGCCGCCGATGCTGATGTTGGCCACCTGGATGTCGTTGGCTTTGTCCCTGTCCTTGCGCGTCGCCGTCACCCAGTCGATGGCGCAGATGAGCATGTCTTCGGTGATGACACCGTCGTCGTCCCCCACGCGCACGGACCACAGCGGGGTCCCCGGCGCCGTGCCGATCACGCCCAGCTTGTTGTCCTTGGCTCCGATCACGCCCGCCACGAAAGTCCCGTGGCCCACGGGATCCGTGGGCGTCACCTTGACCGGGGATCCGGAGGAACAGTCGATTCCGCCGCGCACATTCAGGTCCGGATGGGTGCCGTCGATTCCGCTGTCGATGACGGCGACATTGACGTTGACAGACGTCTTGCTGCCCTGCTGCTCCGCATCATCGGGCGGATTTCCGCCGAGGCGCAGCCACCAGAAAGGCGCCAACTGGGTGCTGGACTCCGGGTCCTTCGGCTTATCGAAGGTCCTGGCCGCTGCGATGAAGTCGACGCCCGGTTCAGTTGCGAGGCGTGCCGCCGTGGCCACAGTCATCGTGGCGGCGTAGCCGTTGACGGCTTCCCGGTAGACCGTGGACACGGTGAGGCCGTAGGTGCCCTGTTGGGCCGCGGCCGCGACAGCCGGATCGAGGCCGTCGTGGAGGACCACGATGTATTTCTGTTGCAGCTCGGCAGCGGCTGAGGGGACAGCGGCTGCGAATCCGCCGCCCGTTGCCAGCGCCGCAGCCGCGAGACTGGCCACGATTCGACGGAGCCAGGACCTGATTCTGGGGGGAGCGGCGTTCGCCCGGTATCGGCCTGGCAGTGCGGCTGCCGGTTCCGGCCGTGCTGGTGATGCCTGACGGCGGGTTGCGCTGAACATAGTGGCCTCCAGTAAGCGTCTTCGCTTTTGAGTGCCCCCTGTCCTAGCTTAGGCCCGCAGCTTTGTGATGCAGCCGGACCTTAGGGAAAACTTCGGACAGCCACCGGGCGGAGGCGGACGACGGCGGGATGTTCCCGCCGTCGTCGGCCTCCGGCGTTTCGATCAGCGCCCCTCCATGGCAACACCCTCATACTGCAGAGATAAGGCCGGATTGCCGCCAATCTCCTGCGAGGAACACGCCCGGTTAAATCCTCGTCCCAAGTTCTCCCGCCGGCCGTCGCGCGGCGGAGTATATTTCGAAGTGAGGCAGGATTATTCGAGCCGACGTTCGAGCCGGCACAGGCATAAGGAGGCGTCAGGATGGTTTCCAAGTCAGCGGAAACCGGTGACCGGACGACGGCGGAGCAGGACGCGCCGGCGATGAGCGCGGCTGACCTTGCCGCCCGCCTCGGCAATATCGCACGGGAGTTGCAGCAGGAGGATGACACGGATTCTATGCTGGCGGGAATCGTTCATGCCGTGCTGGAGTTGGTGCCGCACGTAGCCGAAGCCTCGGTCAGCCTGATCAGCGGCCGCCACGAGATCGACTCGCGGGCGGCGTCCGGCGATCTTCCGCGCCGGGTGGATGCCCTCCAAAGCCAAACGGGTCAGGGGCCGTGCATGGACGCGTCCTATGAGAAACGCGTCGTGAGCGTCCCGGATCTCAGCAAAGACCAGCGCTGGCCCGATTTTTCCCGGGCGGCCTACGACCTCGGAGCGCGGAGCATGCTTTCCTTCCAGCTGTTCGTTGACGGCGCCCACCTCGGCGCCCTGAACCTCTTCGGCAATGAGGTCGGCGTATTCGACGCCGAATCCGAGCGGATCGGGGCCCTGGTTGCAGCCCATGCGGCGGTGGCCGTGGCCGGTAGCCAGCAGGTCAGCCAGCTCACCCACGCGCTGGATACGCGGGACCTGATCGGCCAGGCCAAAGGCATCCTCATGGAACGGTTCAAGATCACCGCCCATCAGGCGTTCCTGCTGCTCTCACGGGCAAGTTCGGAGCTGAATATCAAGCTCCACGACGTAGCGGAGCAGCTGACTGTCAGCGGGGAAATGACCAAGAAGCGCTGAACGGCGTTCCGGCGGATCTGCTAGCCGGCATTTTCTCTAGTTCGTCGGGGGTCTGGGCACGGTGGCCGGGCTCAGGGACATGCCCCGCGCCGGGGACAGCGGATGGACATAGTGTCATTGTGCCCAGTCCCGGGTGCGCAGAATGGGCATGTCCCGCTGGACTGGACACCGGCCCAAGGGGACATGCCCCGCGCCGGGGGCAGCGGATGGACATAGTGTCATTGTGCCCAGTCCCGGGTGCGCAGAATGGGCATGTTCCCCGGCGCGAAAGGTCCAGGCTCCGTCTGACCTCCGACGAACTAACGAAAATGACCACTAGCCGGCTGACTTTGGCAGGCTCCACGCCGCGACCGCCACTGCGCCGCCGTTGACGATGTCTAGGGTCTTTGTTGAGCTGCTGCGGGCCACTCCGGTGAAGGAGGCGATCAGGACGGAGCCCACCTGGGTGTCGCCGGCGGTGGCCATGGCATTCCAGCCGAGGAAGGCCTGGGCTGTGGCGCCCGGATGCGGAATGAAACTCGAAACTAAGAGTCGAAGTCAGACACGGGCTTCGGCGTCTTGACCTTCGCCCTCAGCGCAGAAGCAGCCCGGTCACACCTTTTCCGCTGCGTGGGCTCCGGCGGCGGACCAGTCCGCGGAGGCGACCAGCGGGGCCCACGCGGCAATGATTGCCAACAAAATCAGAAGCAGGAACCAGCGCGGCCAAAAAAACGGCCCCCGCCGCACGTGCTTTGGTGACAACGCCTGAGTCCCCATGTTCCCGTCCCTTCAAATCTCCGCTGGTCAACCGTGGTGACCGCATCTCCGAATCCTAGGGCCTGCGCCTTGGAACTTCCTTGAGAACCGGGCCAGTTCATTCCTGACGGGCCGGAATGTGCCGGAGACACCGATCGGAGCCGCCGGTAAGCCGCCGGCCGCGCTCCGGCTGCCCGGCGTCGCCCGGCAGCCGGCAACCGCCGGCGTGGACTGGCAGAATGGGGAACTGACGTATTCTTCGAGGAAAGGCCCGTGCAGCCATGACGGAACCAGCTGTGCCGGAACCAGCTGTGCCGGAACCAGACTGGGTCCGGCACGCCGTATGGTGGCAGGTCTATCCCCTGGGATTCACCGGCGCGGAAAAAGCGGCCCTCCCCGTGGATGCGGCGGTGCAGCACCGCCTCCTGCAACTGCTCCCGTGGCTCGACTACGCGGTGGAACTGGGCGCCTCCGGCATCGCCCTCGGCCCCATATTTGCCTCCGAGACCCATGGCTACGACACCACGGACTACTTCCGGATCGATCCCCGGCTCGGTGACGACTCCGACTTCGACGAGCTGATCCGGGAGGCCCACGCGCGCGGCCTCCGGGTGCTGCTGGACGGCGTGTTCAACCATGCCGGCCGTTCCTTCCAGCCGTTCCGGGACGTCCTGGCACAGGGGCCGTCCGCCGCCACCGCACCGTGGTTCCGGCTCGAATGGCCCGCCGCCGGCTGGGCTCCGGGAGCGGAGCCGGGCTACGCGGACTTCGAGGGCCACCACCACCTCGTCGCGCTCAACCATGACGAAGCCGAGGTTGCCGAGTTCGTCGCCGGGGTCATAAAGCACTGGCTGGGACGTGGTGCGGACGGCTGGCGGCTGGACGCGGCGTACGCCGTTCCGCCGTCGTTCTGGTCCGTGGTGGTGGGCGCCGCGAAGAAGGACTTCCCGGAGGCCTACGTCGTGGGCGAGTACATCCACGGCGACTACGCCGCTGAGGTCCGCGCCGGCTCGCTCGATTCCGCCACCCAGTACGAGCTGTGGAAGGCTGCCTGGAGCTCGCTCAATGACGGGAACTTCTACGAACTTGCCTCGGCGCTGGAGCGGCACAACGCCCTGCTGAACACTTTCGTGCCGCTGACCTTCGTCGGCAACCACGACGTCACCCGGATCGCCAGCAGACTCACCGACCCGGCCCTGCTCCCGCTGGCGCTCGTGGTCCTATTCACCGTGGCCGGCACACCGTCCATCTACTCCGGCGATGAGCAGGGCTTTCGCGGCATCAAGGAAGACCGCGCCGGGGGAGACGACGCCGTCCGGCCCGCTTTCCCGGCCGAGCCGTCCGGACTCTCCGCCGTTGGCCGGCACATCTACGAACTGCACCGCCAGTTGATCGGCGTCCGACGGCGGCACGCCTGGCTGCATGCGGCCCGCACCGAAGTGCTGGCCCTGAGCAACGACCACCTGGTCTATGAAGCCAAGGGGGAGGGATCGTCACTGACGGTTGCCCTCAACCTCTCGCCCGCAGCGGCGGAACTGGAGGTGCCGGCGTCGGCCGCGGTGGTCCTGGCCGGTGAGGGGTACCTGCCGTCCGGGCGGAACGTCGTCGCGATTCCGCCGCGAGGCTGGGCAATCCTGGGCGGTCAGGACTCGTAGTTTTCAACCTGCCGGACGGGGCGCGGTGCCGCCTCGTCCGGGTTCTCGCCGTACTGCAGCTTCGCCCGCCGCTGCCGGAGAAGGTCCCAGCACTGGTCCAGGTCCTCTTCAACGCTCTTCAGCCGCGCGTGCTCCGAGCCGTGTTCATAGTCCGGTGAGGAGGAGGGCGCCTTCTCGCGAAGCGCCTGTTCTTCCTCCACCAGCGCCGAGATTCGCTCAAGGATGTGCTGTTCGTCCATGACGGCCTTCTTTCTGCGTAGCGTCCTCCCGCCAGCGTAGCGAGCCGTCGGCGCGGGGGCCAGAGCGCGGCTCGTGGCATGAATCCTCGGGAAGCGGCCGGGACCTGGCGCGCGTTCGCTGCTGCGGGCACGGCCGAATGGACTTCGGCAGACAGCTACCCAGAACGGCTGATGTGGGGCAGGATATGCCGTGTAAAAGTGCGCCGATACCGCGGCCGCAACATGGCACCCTGGCCGGCGCCCCAGCTGCAAGGAGTCACAGACATGACCACACTCAACCCGTACCTAGGCTTTCGCGACAATGCGAAAGAAGCCATGACTTTCTACCAGTCGGTGTTCGGCGGTGAGCTGACCATGAGCACCTTCGGCGACTACCACGCGAGCGACGACATTGCCGAACAGGACAAGATCATGCACGCCATGCTGACGACGGATAAGGGCATGGTGCTGATGGCAGCGGATACACCCAACAGCATGGCCTACACCGCAGGCGGCAGCGTCGCGGTGTCCCTCAGCGGCGCCGACGACGCCGAACTGCGCGGCTACTATGACAGGCTCGCCGACGGCGGAACCGTCACCGTGCCGATGGAGCAGGCACCCTGGGGGGACGTCTTCGGCATGTGCACGGACAAGTTCGGCACCGACTGGATGGTCAATGTCGGTCCAGAGCCGGGCGTGAATCCGTAGTGGGGCCGCGGTCGTCGCCGGCCCGTCGGCCTCTGGCGTGCTCCGCGCCCGTGGGCGTAGGCTCTCGCCCATGGGTAAGGATCCGGTAGCAAGCAACCCCCGGCTGTATCGGGTGGTCTTTGAAAACGAACGTGTACGGGTACTGGAGTACACCGACACACCGGGCGACAAAACTGCTGATCATCACCATCCGGACAGTGTGATGATCACGCTGAGCTCCTTCCGCCGCCGACTGTCCGGTCACGGCGACAACGTCGACGTCGAAATCCCCGCCGGGACGGCGCGTTGGCTGCCCGCCCAGGACCATTCCGGTACGAACATCGGCGACACCGCCACCCACACCATGTTCGTGGAACTCAAGGAACCGGCCCCGGCCCCGGCCGAAGGTCCGGAACCCCTCGGCCCCGCTTCGGACTAGCGGCCGCCATGTGCTCCGTTTGGATACCTGCACCCACGGTGTTGCTGCGCCTGGCGGGAGTTTCTTGGTCAGCGGCCCGAGACTTGTATCCGTGCAGGTCAGAGCCGTTTGGGCGTGGCCTGGGTGCTTGACCTAGCTTGTTAGGGCCCACTTGGAGGTTGAAGATCTTGGTGAGCTGGTCCTGGATCGGGGTGATCTCGGCGATACGCCAGTGGTCGTGGGTGGTGGCCAGTATCCGTTTGCCGAACACTTGGGTTTCCCATGCGATGCGAACGGTTTCGTTGCCTTGACGGCAGCGTCGTCAAATAACGGGACGGGTAGCACAGCGGCTGAAATTGGTTCGGCGCTGGTAGAGATCTCCCGTGGGATCCTATTTCACTGTGAGGGTTCCGCGCATGTTGCCATGGAAGTTGCAGTGGTAGGGGTAGGTGCCGGGTTTGGTCGGTGCGGTGAAGGTGCCGGCGCCGGGTTTGATGTTGGCGTCGAACGCGGAGCCGGCGTCAGCGGTGATGGTGTGCGCTTCAAGATCTTCGTTGGTGACGGTGATCTCGGCTCCGGGGCTGACGGTTTCGGCTCCCTGGTATGTGAAGCCCTTGATCAGGATTTTTGTCGAAGCCGCCGCGGCGGCTGAAGAGGCCGATCTGGGGGTTGAGGGAGTTGTTTCAGTGGTGGGGGCCGGGGCCGATGTTGGCTGTTCTGCCGCTGGTGGTGTTGCTGTCGTGCCGGGCCCGGACATGCCGGGGTTTCCGCAACCGGAGAGAGCCAGCGCCGCCGCTGCTGCGGCGAGTCCGAGCGCCCGGGTTGTTCTGATGTCGGCGGTCATGATGAAACCTTTCGTTGGCTCCGGGTGGTGGTGCGGAGGGGTGTCAGGGGTGTTCGATCCAGCAGGCGAGGATGGTGGTGGAGAGCTGGTAGGCCAGGGCGTTCCTGGTGATGCTTTCCGGTCCGATGGTGGCGGGAAGGCCGCTGGCGTCGACGTGCAGGATGAAGTTGTCTTTTTGGAAAATGGCTGACCCATCGGCGGTTTCATAGGCCGGGAAGCCCAGATTCGCGAGGCCTTCGATGGGTTTGGCTTCTTTCGCGAGGGCCTGCATCCCGTCGAAGTATTTCAATGCCGAGGCCTTGTCGGTGGCTTCCTGGACGGAGATTACCAGTGACCCTTCGTCCAGGTGGTAGGTGCAGGTGTAAGTGTTGTTAGCCCAGTCGTTGATGGTGTGCGGGTCCGAGTCCAGGTCCAGGATGGACGTGAGCCTGTCTTTTGGCTGGTTTCCGCAGACCATCAGAGCAGCGTCACTGGGACCGTTTTTGGTTGAGCCGGGCGAGGACGTTCCCCCGCCGTGATGCCCGCCGCCGTGGCGGTCTGTGTGCCCTGCCTCGGGGGAGGCTGCGGACGGGGCGGGCGTCGACACCCCCGCCGGCGCGGACACGGACCCGGCAGCGGCTGCGCAGCCAGAAAGCAGCAGAGCGGACAAGGCCAGGGAGGCCAGCAAAGTTTTGCGGTGTTTCACAGCTTTTTCCGTCCTGGCCGCCCTGTCCTTTCGGGTCAGCGGCCGTTGTTAGGCTTTGAGTTTGGCGTAGATGACGTAGTTGTCATCGAAGAGCCCGGTGGTGGGGTCGTAGCCGTCGCAGGTGATCAGCCGGAGTTCGGCGCCCGGCGTGTTTCCGTAGACCTCGAGGGTGGGGAATTGGTTTTTGCTGTAGAGGGCTCCGTGGTCAACGGTGAACACGGCGGTGCTGCCGTCAGTTCGTGAAATGTTGATTTCGGTACCGGGGGTGAGCTTCCGCAGGTCCGCGAAGACTCCGGTGTTGCCGCCGAGTGCGTTGACGTGGCCGAGCATCACGGAGGGGCCGCGTTCCCCGGGGGTGGGGGAGTTGTTATACCAGCTGGCGGGTGCGCCGCTGCCGGTGTCCGGTGGGACTTCCAGGGACCCGTTTTCGCGTAGTCCCAGCTGGAGGAGATTTGTTCGGACCCCGATCGAGGGAATGCTCAGGTTGACGGGAGCGGAGGCGCCGAGCACCGGCGGAAGCTGCTGTGCGGGCAGAACCTCCGCGGGGGCGGGGGGTGGTGTGGCCGCAGTTGTCGGGGGAGGGACGGTCGGGGTGGCCGAGGCCGAAGCCGAGGCTGCAAGGGAAGCGGGCGGGGCGGACCCGGCATCGGTGGTTCCGGCGGCGCAGCCGGCCAGGGACAGCAGGAGCAGAACCCCGGCCGCCACCGAGGCCCGGAGGCCTCCGTGGCGGCCGGGATTCTTGGTTCTCACAGTAGTGATCCGTTCAGTCGGTGCTTAGGCTGCCGCGCCGGCCGTGATGCGGCGGCGCACGACGTAGGCTCCGCCGGCGAGGGCGACGAGGACGAGGCCGCCGCCGAGGGCGAGGGCTCCGGTGTCGGTGCCGGTTTCCTGGGTGACGCCGGTGTCAGCGCCGCCTGCGGGCATTTTCATCTGACCGGCCTTCAAGGTCCCGCACAGGGCAGGGGACGTGGCGGCCAGCGGAAGGCTCGGAACGATGTCGCTCTTCGCCGCCTGGGCGGCAGTGCTCAGCGTGGCCGGGTCCAGGCCGTGGACGACCACAACCGCGGTTCCTGCTTTCAGGGATGCCTGGGTCTCTGCGTTCAGTTCGAACGTGCGGTCGACGGTGTAGGACGCGCCCTGGCCGGCGAGCTTAAGATCCGTACCGGCTGCCGGGCTGGTGTCGCCACTGGTGGAGAGCGTGGTCTGGATGGGGCCGTAGGACGGGTCACCCTCGGTGGTGGAGATGACCTTGTCGCCGTCCTTATCGGCCGAGGGGGCCGGGCAAACACCCTGCTTGCCGCCGTGGATGTGCTGGACGTGCGGGTAGGGGGCGTCCATGAAGGTTGCGGGCATCCCCGAAACCTTCAGGACAACGTGGGCCTGGTTGCCCGTGACATCAACAGTGATGGTGCCGGAGCCTGCACTGCCGTTGAGCTGACCCAGCGTGGACTGGTAGGACTGGTCCGCGGCCATGGCCGGGGAGCCGGAAAGGGCCAGGGCGGCCAAAGCCAGGGTGGGGACGGCCATAAAGCGAAGTGTCTTATTCATGGGGAAATCTCCTTTGTACACGCGCATGTGATGTTGGCGCCCCTGAAGAAGGGGCCACCGGTACTTCGGAGCAGTACCGGGAAAGGATGGGAATGAATATGGTCGCCGCCACATATTTCCTGGCAGGGCTCTGCCTGCCCGTCGCCCGGCGGACTTCCAGGGCCCGGTGAACATGCCTGGATCAGGCGGCTGAAGCACTGCGGCGGCGGCCCCGGGCAGTTGGCCGTGATCCCGGCAGGCTCGTCTGCAGCAAGACGTATCCGGCCACAGCCAAACCACCCGCGGCAGCTTCAGCCGCGGCCGTGACAACCTTGGCAACGTACCAGACGGGTTCATACATGGCAGGCAGCGGACCAAGGGCTGGGATTTGGACATACCGGTAGAGGATGACTGCGGCCAACGATGACAGGGCCACCACTGCTGCGGCCGCGAAAGCGGTCCGTGACCCCTTGAGTAGAACGAACACCGCGGCCAGGACCGCGACTCCTGCCTGGATCAAAAAGAGTGTGCCTTGCCCGAGGCCGCCCGGGGCGGCTTGCTGGTAGCCCGGTGCGAGCTGGACATGGACCACGGCACTGGCGACCAGGCCCGCCGCGACAAAGATACGCAGCACCCAAACGGTGTACTTGCGATTGGCTGGGTTTAGTTCCGACCGGTTCATTTCACGACCAGCGTCCCGGTCATCTGCGGATGAAAACTGCAGATGACTCCGTACTCGCCCGGGTCATCGGGCGCCCGAAAAATCACCGTCGCGCCGGCGGGGACCTCAATGTCGAATCCGCCCTGGTCCTTGGCGGTCAGGGTGTGGGGGGCGCTGTCCGCGTTCGTCACCGTCACCATCGCCCCCGGCTTCACCGACGACGGAACCTCGTAGGCGAAGTCCCGGATCGTAATGACCGCCTCAGCGGCCTGCGCCGAAGCATTGGATGACGGGGCCGAGGAACTGCCGGCGGCAGGCGGCGGGGATGACGGATCCCGCCCCTGTGCGGCGCACCCCGTAAGGCCGACCAACGACACGGCCGCAGCTACGGCTAAAATACGATTTATTGCTTTCATGATAATCCCCTTCACAGGGGTGTTATTCTCCGCGCACGCCGGACGACGCGCTCATCAGGAAACTACCCCGCGCACCTTATTCGCCGCCGCCGCCCCGACGGACTGCCCGGCCGGCATCCCGGCTGTATGTTTCCCAAGGATTCGAGGCGCCGCAGCAACTTGGCTGGCCATGATGCCGGGAGAAAGTTTCCTGATTAGAAACACAGCACGCTTACGGTCTGCATAGGGTGACTCCAGCGGGCGCGTTATCAGCATCGACAGGTAGGGCCCCTTCGCGTGGTCTACGGGCGTGGCTCCGGGCGTGTTGTTCCCCGGACGCGAGCAAAACACAAATAACCCGGATGCTCCCCCTCCGGCGCCAGAAACCGCCGAATTCGTGTTCGACGCGCGGGCGTCCTGCGGGTCCGCGTGTTCCCCTCCTGCCGGGGGCACGGCTATCCTGTAAACGGCCAGGGCCCCGCACAGTCGAGTCCACCTTTCCTGGCCAAGAGAGGCATGCAATGACCGAGAAGCTGCACCTCAAGCCCGAAGACGAGTTTCCTGAGGACCTCAGCAAGGTGAAGGACCAGGATCTGCAGGTCCTCGACAGCCAGGTCCAGCGCCAGTTGGACTACGAATACGTGGCCGAGGGCGCACCGAATCCGGAGACCGAGTTCCGGCACTATGACCTCGACGAGGAGTTCAGCGAACGGGACAAGCGCGACGAGTAGCCGGGGCGGTTCTGTCAGTATGCTTACTAGGCACCGGTAAAGCGGAACCGAACAAGGCAGTACAGAACAGAAACGAGTCCCACCATGAGCAGGCCCGACCGAATAGAGATCGAGGCCGCAGGCCACGTCGGCCATGTGTTCGCTTCCCGCCGTCCGTCCGCCCTGGCCCCGTTCCCGGACAAAGCGCAGGCAAGGCTCGCTGTGGTGCTCATCCACGGGATCGGCGCCTCGCACCGCTACCTGCGTCGGCTCCACGCGCTACTGGCGGAATCCGTGGACACCTACTCGATCGACCTGCCCGGTTTCGGCGCCACGCCCAGGCCTGAACACACTCTCGCGGTCGCCGACCACGCCACGTACATCCTCGGCGCCATGGAACAGCTCGGTGTGCTGAAGTTCGTGATCGTCGGGCACTCGATGGGAAGCCAGTTCGTCACGGAGGCCGCCCTGCAGCAACCTGGGCGGATTCCCTACGTGGTCCTGATGGGACCGGTGGTGGATTCGAAGCGCCGCACCGTGGCACAACAGACCCTGGCGCTGGGCCTCGACAGCCTGCTCTACGAGAGCCCCTCCTCGAACGCTATCGTCTTCACCGACTACCTCCGCTGCGGGCCGCGCTGGTACCTCAAGACCCTGCGGGTGATGATGGATTACCCCACGGACCAGAAGATCACCCGCGTCACGGCGCCGGTCCTGGTGCTGCGCGGCGCCAACGATCCGGTGGCCTCCACCGACTGGAGCCGCCGGCTGGCCGAGCTGGCCCCAAAAGGACGGATGCTGGAAATCCAGGGAACTGGCCACGTGGTCCAGCACAACCGCGCCGCCGAGGTGGCCGAGGCCATCACGGCCTTCGCCGGGCTCCGAACCGCGGCCACCTACACTCCGCAGGCAAACCCGGCATGAGCGGCCCGCTCCAGGCCGCCCGCTGGTGGTGCCAGGACTACCTCTATGCTCTCCGGCGGCAGCTGGGCAGCGCGGTTTCCAGGACGCGCCCGGTCGATTTCCTTAGCGGAACCGGCCGGCCCGTCGTCGTCATTCCGGGAATCTATGAGGACTGGCGCTTTATGCAGCCGCTCGTGAAGCGACTGCACGACGCCGGGCACCCCGTGCATGTGGTGACGGTGCTGCAGCGGAACCGGCTCGCGGTCCCCCAGGCGGCGGAGCTGATTGCCGGCTACCTCCGGGACAGGAATTTGAAGGACGTGATGATCGTCGCCCACAGCAAAGGCGGGCTGATCGGCAAATACGCGATGATGTCCCTGGACCCGGACGGGCGCATCACGGGCATGGCCGCCGTGTGCACCCCGTTCTCCGGCTCCCGCTACGCGGCCTTCATGCTGCTTCCGAGCCTGCGCGCCTTCTCGCCCCGGAACGCGGTGACCGTGCAGCTCTCGCGGGAGGAACGCGTCAACCAACGCATCACTTCCATCTACGGGATCTTCGACCCGCACATCCCCGAGGGCAGTTTGCTGCCCGGCGCCCGGAACATCCGGCTGGAAACCGCCGGCCACTTCAAGATCCTGGCTCACGAGGACACCATAGGAACCATCCTCGACGCGGCGGCTGTCTAGCGCCACGTGCGGCGTTCCGGGGGTCAAAGGTGGGTTACCCTGTCAGTGAACCCACCTTTCCCGCAACCCGTTTCCCGCAACCCGGACTGACTATTCGAAGGCTCAAGCATGGCTTATCAGGGACGGCCGCATCCGGTGGGGCCCGGTGCCTCGCTCGATGTAGCCGACGGCATTCCCCGGGAGCTCCTTGACCGTGCTTTCGCGGCCACCTCGGAGATCTCCCTCATTACAGACGCGCAACAGAACATCCTGCACGCGAGCCGCTCCTTCACGGCCATCACCGGATACTCCGAGGTCGAGGTACTCGGTACCAACTGCCGCATGCTCCAGGGCCCCGGAACCGCGCCGGAAGCTGTAGCGGATATCCGGGCGGCCCTGGCCCGGGGCGAAAAGATCCAGCGCGAGGTCCTCAATTACCGCAAGGACGGATCTCCGTTCTGGAATGCCCTGAAAGTCACACCACTCCTGGACGAGAGGGGCCAGGTCACGCACTTCGTGAGTGTGCAACGGGACATCAACGCCCGGATGGCCCTGCACGAACAGCTCCGCTTCCAGGCGACCCACGATCCGCTGACGGGCCTGCCCAACCGCGCCGCCCTGGACGCCCACCTCCTTAGGGTATTGGACACCGACGGCGGCTCCCGGCCGGTGTTCGCCGTCGGCCTGATAGACCTCGATGGGTTCAAAGGAGTCAATAATTTCTACGGCCATGAGGCCGGGGATGTCATCCTCAAGGACTGGGCCGCCCGGATGCAGGCCCGGCTCCAGCCGGGGGAGTTCCTCGCCCGGCTGGGCGGCGACGAGTTTGTCCTCGTGATTCAGGACGCCCCGGAGACTGAGGCACCGCAAACGCTGGCCGCCGCGCTGCAGCGGCTGGGGCTCAGCGTCGAATCACCTTTCAAAGCCGCCGGCGATGAGATCTTCGTGGCCATGAGTGCGGGTTTGGTGCTCTCGCCGCGCGACGGATCTGACATGCGCACCCTCCTGCTCAACGCGGACGCTGCCCTCAAGCTGGCCAAAGCCCGCGACGGCGGTCCGTCCGGCTGGTGGAAGCTGGCTAAGGGAACCGCTGGGAACACGCCTGCTCCCGGGTCTCCTCCGCCAGCAGCAACGTCCACGGCAGGGAATGCCCAGGGAGCCGATGGCGGCGGGGAATTGATGGACCTATACCGCGAACGCCTTTTCGCCGGCGGACTGGAGATCTTCATGCAACCCGTTGTGGATCTCCGGGACGGGAGCCTGTACCTGTTCGAATCACTTGCCCGGCTCCAACTGGAAGACGGCAGCCGCGTTCCCCCGGCCGCGTTCCTCCCCCATCTGGGCCCGGCCCAGATCGCCCGGCTGTTCCGGCTCGGACTGGACCAGGTGCTGGCGCAGCTCGCCGAATGGGACGCCGTGGGGCTCTCCACCAAGGTTTCAGTCAACCTCGCGCCGTCTACGCTGCTGGACCCGGATTGCCCGCGGTTCATTGAAGAGGCCTTGGTGCGGCACGGAATTGCGCCGCAGCGGCTCGTCCTGGAACTGCTCGAGACTGAGAGCATCGGCTGGGACATGCTCAGCGGTCCGCTCAACCGGCTCGTCGAGCTGGGCGTCGGTCTCGCCATGGATGATCTCGGAGCCGGCTACAGCAGCCTCAAACGCCTCTCAATGCTTCCTTTCACCGCCGTGAAGATTGACAGGGACATGCTCACCGGCCTGCACAGCAGCCCGCTGGAAACGCTCAGCCTGATCGCAACTCTGGTCCAGATCGGCCGCGATTTCGGCATGGCTGTTGTCGCCGAAGGCCTGGAAGACCTTGGCATGACGGAGGCTGTGGCCGTGCTCGGCGCCCAGTACGGCCAGGGCTATCACCTCGCCTGGCCGATGCCCGCTGCCGAGGCGCCCGGCTGGTCGACGGATTTCGAATCCCGGATCGTCCCACGCCAGATCAGGACCGCGCTGGGCGCCCTGGCGTATCACTGGAAGTTCGTGCGTCTCGGTTCCCCACACCCGGCCACGATTCTGGAGTGCCCGTTTACCGCCTACCTCGAATTCCGTGGGGCCCGGCCGGGCGATGTTGACCGCTGGCACACCCAGCAGCACCGTGCGGCAGGCAGCTCCGGGGCCAGCCAAATGATTGTTGATTGGTTGATCAGCGAAATCCGCGGCGGTTCCTGACGGCTGGAGGTCACGCCAAGTGCCCGCCCGGGGCCGGGGAATCGGCGTGCATGCGAGGAAGTATTCAGCTTTCGGACGTAACCTAGGCCTAACACGACACTTGAACGGATCCTGCATGCCACAGCTCGATCTACGGGAGCAATCAGTCCCGTCGCTGGCGATCGCCGACGCCGCCCGCCGGCCCGCGGACGAGGTGGTGGCGCGGCTTGGTTCCAGTGCGCTCGGCCTCGGCAGCGAGGAGGCATCGAAGCGCCTCGCCGAACACGGGCCAAACGCGGTGCGCACCCACCGGGCCAGCGGCTGGGCGGTCCTGGGCCGGCAACTCCGCAGCCCCATCCTCATCCTGCTGCTTATCACGGCAGGGCTGTCGCTTGTCCTGGGCGACGCCACAAACTCGATCGTGATCGGCGTGATCCTGCTGGTCAGCGTGGGTCTCGGCTTCAGCAATGAATTCCGTGCCGAACGCGCCGCCGAGGCGCTGCACACCCGAGTCACCCACCGGGCCGTCGCGGTCCGCGACGGGGCCGCCGTCGAAATCGAAGTGACCGCCCTGGTGCCCGGCGACGTCGTGCATCTGTCCATTGGTGCGATTGTCCCCGCCGATATGCGGCTGCTGGCGGCGCAGGACCTGCTCTGCGATGAGAGCATCCTGACCGGGGAGTCGTTGCCGGCTGCCAAAGATCCCACACCGGTGGCCGGCACCGCTGCACTGGGGGACTTGACGTCGTGTCTCTTCATGGGGACCGTGATCCAGTCCGGAAACTGTACCGGCGTGGTGTTCGCCACCGGCGGGCGGGCGGAATTCGGGCGGATCGCCCTTGGCCTTGGGGAGCGGCAGCCCGAGACTGAATTCCAGCTGGGTCTCAAAAGGTTCTCCTATCTCCTGCTGCAGGTGGCCGCCGGCCTCACCTCGCTGATCTTCATCGCGAACCTGCTGTTGCACCGGCCCGTGATCGAGTCGCTGCTGTTCTCGCTCGCAATCGCCGTCGGGATTACGCCGCAGCTGCTGCCCGCCGTCGTCAGCACCAGCCTGGCCACCGGGACCCGGCAGCTGGCCAAACGCGGGGTCCTGGTCAAACGGCTGGTCTGCATCGAGGACCTCGGCGACATGGACATCCTCGTCACGGACAAGACCGGGACGCTGACCGAGGGCCAGATCAGCTTCACCTCCGCCCTTCCCGCCAGCCCCGGCGTCGCGCCCGGCGAGCTGCTCACCCTGGGACTATTAGCCACCGAGTCCGGTTACGCAGAGTCAAAGGCGTCCGCGGTGGGCCTGAATCCGCTGGACGCCGCGCTGTGGACCTCCGCCGACGCCGCGGACTTCGAGCCTGCCCGGTATGAACGGCTCGACGTCATCGACTTCGATCACGTCCGTCGCCGGACCAGCGTGCTGGTGAGTGAGGCGGGTGCCCCGGCCTACATGGTTACCAAGGGATCGCCGGAGGATGTGCTGGCTCTCTGCGCGGACACACCGGCCGGCGTGCAGGCAGTGCTGGATGAACAGTTCGACGCCGGATCCCGGGTGGTTGCCGTCGCCACCCGGGCAGCCGAGGGCCTGACGGCGATCGCGCCGGCGGACGAAAAGGACCTGGTCCTCGCCGGTTTCCTCATCTTCCTGGACCGGCCCAAGGCCACCGCCCGCGCCTCGCTGGACCGGCTCGGGCAGCTCGGCATCACGGTCAAGATCGCCACCGGGGACAACGCCAAAGTGGCTGAAAAGGTGTGCGCCGAGCTGGGGGTGCTCTCCGGCGGAACGCTGACCGGCGCCGCGGTCGAGGCACTGTCCGATCCGGAACTGGCCGACGCGGCACGCGAGGCGAGCATCTTCGCCCGCGTCTCACCCGAGCAGAAGGCCCGGATCATCCGGCTGCTGCGGCAGAGCGGCGGCTCCGTCGGGTTCATGGGTGACGGCGTCAACGACGCGCTGGCGCTGCACGCCGCGGATATTGGCATCTCCGTGGACAGTGCCACCGACGTCGCCAAGGACGCCGCCGACGTCGTGCTGCTGGACAAGGACCTGGGCGTCCTGGCCGAGGGCGTGATGGAGGGCCGGCGGATCTTCGCCAACACCATCAAGTACGTGCTGATGGGCACGTCCAGCAACTTCGGTAACATGTTCAGCGCCGCGTCGGCCTCCGTGGTCCTGAGCTTCCTGCCGATGCTGCCGGGGCAGATCCTGCTCAACAACCTGCTTTACGACGCCGGCCAGCTCGCCATCCCGGGGGACCGCGTGGACAAGGAGCAACTGCTGGCACCCTCGCACTGGGACATCGCCTTCATCCGGCGTTTTATGTTCCTCTTCGGCCCGATCAGCTCTCTATTCGACTTCGCCACCTTCGCCCTGATGCTGTTCGTGTTCAACGCGGTCCCGGGCGAATTCCGCGCCGGCTGGTTCATCGAGTCCATCGCCACGCAGACACTGATCATCTTCGCGATCCGGACGCGGCGCGTGCCCTTCTACCGCAGCAGGCCCTCCGCAGGGCTGCTGGGCGCCTCGCTGGGGGTGGTGTCCCTGGGCATCTTCCTGCCGCTTTCGCCGCTGGCCGGTGTGTTGGGCTTCGATCCGCTGCCGGTGCCGTTTTTCCTGGCCCTGCTGGGGATGGCCGCGGTCTATCTGGTCCTGGTCGAAGTGGCTAAACGCTGGTTCTTCGCCCGCGCCGCCCAGCAGCTTGTCCAAGTCAAGTCTGCGGGCGCCCCCCGCCGCGGCGGCACCCACCACATCGCGCGCCGCGCCGCCCGGTTCAGCACCGCGGCGGCAGGGCCATTCCTCCGCACCCGGGTGTTTCACAACCGGGGTCCCGGCCGGAGCCGAATCCGGGCACAAAGGCCCTCACCTCCCGGCGGTTCCTGACCCATAGTGGGAGGGAGCGGCCACATGGCCTGTTTTCCCGGCCTGCGGAGCGTATGCCTGGATGAGCCCACGGCCGCTGTCCCGACTGGAAAGCCATGCTGATGAGCATTTTCGAAGACAGGGTCGACGCCGGCCGGCAACTGGGGAGGCGGCTGGTGGAACTGCGGGGCCAAGATGTTGTGGTCCTGGGCCTACCCCGCGGCGGTGTCCCGGTGGCGTTCGAGGTTGCCGCGGCGCTGGACGCGCCCCTGGATGTGATCGTGGTGCGCAAACTCGGCCTTCCTTACCAGCCGGAGCTTGCCATGGGGGCGGTCGGCGAAGGTGGCGCTCGGGTGCTGGAAGAGCATGTACTCGCGCATTCCCGGGTATCCCAGCAGGAGTTAACAGCCGTCGAAGAGCACGAACGCGCCGTGCTGGAGAACCGGGTGGCCCGGTTCCGGAAGGGACGGACCCGGCAGGACCTCACCGGACGCACCGCCGTGATCGTCGATGACGGCATCGCCACTGGATCCACTGCCCGGGTGGCTTGCCGGGTCGCGCGGAAGCTCGGCGCCGCACGGGTGATCCTGGCCGTGCCGGTGGCTCCGGCCGATACCTTGTCGAGCCTGTCCGAGCCGGATGAGCTGGTCTGCCTGGCCACGCCCCAGCAGTTCTCCGCCGTCGGCTGCCACTACCGGGACTTTTCACCGACCGAAGACGGCGAGGTGGTGCAGCTTCTCGACGCCGCAGCCAAGCGCCTGCAAGCCTCGCCGCCTGTTTCCAGCAACGGGACGGGTGCCGCAGCCCAGCATGCCGCGGACTTGGATGAGGACGTGGAGATCCCGTGCCACGATGTGCGGCTACAGGGCCGGCTGCACCTTCCCGTTCCGGCCCGGGGAGTGGTGCTGTTCGCGCACGGAAGCGGCAGCAGCCGGCACAGCCCGCGGAACAGGTTCGTCGCGGGCATGTTGCAACAGGCGGGGCTTGGCACCTTGCTGCTGGACCTGTTGACGCCTGGCGAGGAACGCAACCGCGCCAACGTCTTCGACATCGACCTGCTGGCGCGCCGGCTATCTGCGGCCACTGACTGGCTCGCCATGAGGGACGACACCGCCTCCTGCAGGGTGGGCTACTTCGGCGCGAGCACAGGCGCCGGTGCCGCACTACTGGCGGCCACGGAACCCGCCGCGAGGATTGACGCCGTCGTCTCCCGCGGCGGCCGACCGGACCTGGCCGGGCCCCGGCTCCCGGCCGTCCGGGCGCCTACCCTCCTGATCGTGGGCAGCTACGACCACGAGGTGCTCGAACTCAACCGCCAGGCGAAGTCCATGATGCGCTGCCCCAACCAGTTGGCCGTCGTCCAGGGCGCCACCCATCTCTTTGAGGAACCCGGCACGCTGGCGGCGGCCGCCATTCTCGCCAGGGACTGGTTTGTGGAATACCTGTTGCCCCCCGGGCAACGCCGGCGATGAAGCTTGTCTTAGCCGATTTCGCCGTTTACCTCCCGTACCTCGGCGGGCGGCTGCCCTCGGCCCGGGACTTAATGCCAAGAAGCATACGCCGCTCCATCAGGAATTGCAGCGGTTCCAGTAGCGGGCGGAAGACCAACCCCAACGGCAGGGGTGAATAGTCGTATCGGGTGCGGGACAGTAACCGCGTGGTGCGGGCGTCCACCGGCAGCAACACGAAAGTCCAGCCCAGCTCGAGTCGCGGGCCGGTGGCCGCACCGTCGGAGGAGGTGATCCTCCCGGTGCGCGGATCCATCGTGCCGCCGAGGGCCAGCACGGACGCGGTCTCCAAGCGCCGGACCGGAATCCCGACGTCGGGCGCCAGCGGGATGACATCACCGACGTCGAGCTGCTGGAATTCCGGGAGGATCCCGTCCGCGCTGTGCATGCCCAGGCCTGCTGCGTTCTCCAGCGCATCGTAGCTGTACATGCCACCCCGCCCTGCTCCCAGCTGGACGAGCCACGGCCAGATCCGTTCGGCCGGTGCCGCGATGGTCACGGCCCGGGTGGTCTGCATACGCGGCGTCCGCACCAGCTCGTCACCGGGCAGCGGTCCGGCGGCCTCCTGCACCGTCGCACCCCACTTCAGCAGCCGGGGCCGGACGGCGAGGACATAGACGCCGGCTGCCGCTGCCGCGGCCAGGGCCGCCAGCGGGCCACGAATCCGGATTGCCGGCCGGGAACTGCTCATGGTGTAGCTACTTTCTGCAGCTGGTGCTGGTCTCGCCAATGCGCGGTGGCGGACGGGATGAGGAACGCCAACGCCGGAACACTCCAGAACCAGAAGCCCCAGCCGAACAGCATGAGCCCCAGATGAAAGGCGATCACGCCGGCCCACCCGGCGCTGGCCCACGTTCCGCCGCCGAGCAGTAGCAGCCCTAAGGTGAGCTCGCCGAGGCAGAGTGCCAAGCCCCAAAGCGCGGGGTTCGACATAAAGACGTCGCGCCAAGCGGCGGTGATGAAGGGCAGCAGGGCTTCGTCGGCGAAGTGGCGGTAGAATTCCGGTCCCGCGGCCACGATCCCCAAGTGGATACCGCCGGTGAAGAGGAAGAATGCGCCCACTATCTTTCCGGGCAGCCCGGTGGTCCGCCGTTGCCGGGCTGTCCCGGGTGCCTGAATCTGTGCCATCGCTCCTACCTTTCCCGGGCAAGTGACAGAAGATGCCTCGCAGCGGTGGGGAGAGTGACCGAAGCGGTGGGAATCCAGAGCCCCGGGACCGGCCACCGGCTCAATGTCATCCCCCAGCCTGGTCTTCTCTTGCCTCCTGGCCGACCACGAGCACCGGGCAGTAGGCGTGGGCAGCGCAGGCGCCGCTCACCGAACCCATGACCTGGGCCAGGAACCCGCCCCGCCCGCGCCTGCCGACCACCAGAAGTTGGGCGTCGCGGCTCTCATCGACGAGGACCTTGGCCGGTGGGCCAAACTTCACCGTCCTGGTCAGCCCATCCGGCAGGGCGCTGCCGAAAGCCCGTTCAAGGGACTGGTCCACGAGGCGCTTGGCCGTCTCCTCCAGTTCGGTGGTGGTAACCGTCCGCTCTTCGGGAAGGTGGGAGGCGAGGAAGAAATCCGATGTGCCCACGCAGGTGATAACCTCCAGCGGGGCGTTCAGGCCCGCCGCCATGCGCCCGGCGAGCCGGAGCGCCGTCGTCGAAAACTCTGAACCGTCCACGCCCACGACTATCCGCTGATCAACATTCATGGCCCCCAGCCTGCCCGGTCTTTCCGGCAGCGGCTAGGGCCAAAAGTCATGCGGAAGTCACCCCGCGTGCTGCACCGCACCCGGATGTGGGGAACTCATTGGTCCTGCGCTTGTTCCTACGACGCGGAGGATCAGCCGAGGGGGCTGTGCACCGTCCCCGGCCCGCTCTAGGGTGGAACAGACCCTACCTAAGAGGAGTACTGATGAGAGTTGCTGTTACCGGAGGAAGCGGAAAGCTGGGCCGGAGCGTCGTCCGGCGGCTGAGCGAGGACGGCCATGAGGTCACCAACCTGGACCGCGCCGGTGTGCGCGGCCACGGCTACACCGAGGTGGACCTGCGCAACTACGGCCAGGTGGTTGATGTGTTCTTGGGGCTGGAGGACCGCCATGCGGGTTTCGACGCCGTCGTGCATCTGGCCGCTATCCCGGCCCCCGGCCATGCACCGGACGCCGCGACGTTCGAGAACAATATGCAGGCCACGTACAACGTTTTCCAGGCCGCCCGCCGCGCCGGGATTAAGAGGATTGTCTACGCCTCCAGCGAGACCGTGCTGGGGCTGCCGTTCGACGTCGACCCTCCCTATATCCCGGTGGATGAGGATTATCCGGCCCGGCCGGAGAGCACCTACTCGCTGGTCAAGCACCTCGAGGAGCAGATGGCCATCCAGCTCACCCGCTGGGACCCTGAGCTGAGCATCACGGGCCTGCGGTTCTCCAATGTGATGGATCCCGAGGACTATGAGGAGTTCCCCGCCTTCGACGCCGACGCGACCCTGCGCAAGTGGAACCTCTGGGGCTACATCGACGGCCGCGACGGCGCGCAGGCTGTGGCCCGCGCCCTGGAGCACGCGAAGCCCGGCTTCGAGGCGTTCATCATCGCCAACGAGGACACCGTGATGAGCCGGTCCAGTGCGGGCCTTGCCGCGGAGGTGTTCCCGAACGTCCTGGTGGTCAAGGAGCTCGGCGAGCACCAGACCATGCTCTCGATCGACAAGGCCAAGCGGCTGCTTGGCTACGCGCCCGAGCACAGCTGGCGGAACTATCACCCGCTCCGCACCACCCCGACCGAAGACTGACCCGAAGACGGGCCCGATTGAAGACGGACCCGCACACCACTGACACGGACAATACTGAGGAGAATCATGCAATACCGCACCCTGGGTAACAGCGGCGCCGTGGTCTCCAGCTATGCGCTGGGTACCATGACGTTTGGCGCCGAAGCCACCGAGGAGCAGTCCCACGCCATCCTCGACGACTACCTCGCGGCGGGCGGCAACTTCATTGACACCGCCGACGTCTACGCCGCCGGCGTCTCGGAGGAGATCATCGGCCGCTGGCTCGCCGCCCGCCCGGAAGCCCGCGACGAGGTGGTGCTGGCCAGCAAGGGCCGCTTCCCGATGGGCACGGCCCCGAACGACGTCGGCACCTCCCGCCGGCACCTGACCCGGGCGCTGGATGATTCGCTCCGGCGGCTGGACGTGGAACAGATCGACCTGTACCAGCTGCACGCCTGGGACCCGGTCACCCCGCTTGAGGAATCGCTGCGGTTCCTGAACGACGCCGTCAGCAGCGGGAAGATCGCGTACTACGGCTTCTCCAACTTTCTGGGCTGGCAGCTGACCAAGGCCGTGCACCTGGCCAGGGCCCACGGCTGGAGCGAACCCGTGACGCTGCAGCCGCAGTACAGCCTGTTGGTCCGCGAGATCGAATCCGAAATCGTGCCCGCCTCGCTCGACGCCGGCATCGGCCTGCTGCCCTGGTCGCCGCTGGGCGGGGGCTGGCTCTCCGGCAAGTACAAGCGTGATCAGCCGCCCACCGGTGTTACAAGACTGGGCGAGAACCCGGACCGCGGTATGGAGGCCTGGAAGGGCAGGAACGCCGACCCGCGGACCTGGGAAATCATCGAGGAAGTCGAACACATTGCCGGCCGGCACGGCGCAAATCCTTCGCAGGTGGCGCTGGCGTGGCTGGCGGACCAGCCGGCCGTGAGCTCGGTGATCCTGGGGGCCCGTACGACCGAACAGCTCGCCGACAACCTTGAGGCCGCGGAGCTCCGGTTGACCGAAGGGGAGATGATGCGGCTCAGTGAGGTCAGCCGGCCGCGCGTCGGAGTGTATCCGTACGGGCCGCTGGCGCAGGAGCAGCGCAGCCGGAAAATCGACGGCGGCCGCTGAAACAGCAACGCGGGGTCACTTAGCGCCTATCCGACCGCAGTCGATGGGCGCTAAGTGACCCCGCGTTGGTTCTCCGGGGCTGGGATTTCAGGCCTGCGCCGAAGGCACCCCAGACTTCCGGCTCAGTGAATGAGCTCCCGGGTCATGCCGAACGGGACCTGGTCCGTGAGTGCCGCGGTGTAGTGGCCCGGCTTGTGGCGCGTGAGCAGGATTCCGTGCGTCCCCGCGGCCATGGCGAGCTGCTGCAGCCCACGCACAGCGTCGTTCAGGCGGTCGTCCAGGACGTGCCGGTTGTCGACCTGGATCTCAATGGACTCGGTACTGATGGTCATTGCACTGTCTTTCTTGGCATACTTCGCGTCGGCCCCAACAATTCAAGCGACAGTAACGTCATATTTGTGGGTCCGTCAAATCACCATGCGGGGTCGTGAACGCGGAGGTGTGGACCACAAACCCGGTCGGGGCGTAGCGTACGCCGTTGACCTGCAACTCCAGCATATGCGCACCTGAATAGTGCACCCTGGTGGTCATCTGGCGGAAGGAGTGGCGCTTGGCGAACGTCCGGGTCTCGCCCGGGGCGAGGACGGGGGTTCCCAGCTTGAACACCTTCACGGCCAGGGTGCCGTTCGCCTTGGCATAGTGCACCGCATAGTCGACGGCGAGGCGCGCCTCCGCGGGGCCGTTGTTGGTGATCTCAAACTCAAAGCGCAGCTCGCCGGGGAGCTCGACGTCGGGGCGGTCCAGCCGCGGCGGTGTGACGGCGAGCGACGCCGGCGGGAATCCCAGCAGCTCGAGCGCCCCCGGGTGGGCCTTCTTGAGCAGCGTGCGCAGCCCGTGCCGGACCACCTTGGGCGTGTTGTCATCCGGCGCGGCCATCCACGCCGTGGCGGTGGCCACCATCAGATCCGGCGCGTGGCGGGCGAGGTCGTTGAGGTGGTTCGCGACCGAGCGCCGGACGTCCTCCACCGGGTCCCGGTACAAGGCGTCAAGAATCGGCACGGTGGCGGACGGCCGGGCCGCGATCCCGGGGACCCGGATCGCCCAGGGCAGATAAGGCCGTGTCCCCTCGCTGGCGAGCCGGCGGACGTGCCAGTCCGGGTGTGAGGTCCAGCCCCGGACGACTGTCAGCGCCCGGTCCAGATCCGCGGCGAGGAGCCGCCTGACCGCAAACTCAGCGGTGAGCCGCGGCGTCAGTTCGGCGAGCAGCCGCAGGCAGTCATCGAAGTCGCCGGGAGCCGGTGAGGTGAGGGCCAGCGCGACGGCGGTTTCCGTCACCGGCCAGATCATCCAGCCGGTGAAGTCCGGTTCGTCCAGGGCGCGGCGGAAGGTGCCGGCCGCCGTCGGGTAGTCCTGGGGAAGATCCGCGAGCAGGGCACGGCTCACGAGGTCTGTCCGTTCCCGTAGGCTCAGCTCGTCCAGCCCTCTGCCGGCCACGGCCAGCTGGGCCCAGCCGGTGCCGGGCGACGCCGCGGTAAGGATCCGGCGCAGCGCGCCGACAACAGCCGGGTTGATCAGTTCATTCATGGCGCCCATTGGTTCAGGCTATCGGCACCGACGGACCGCCGATCCACGGTAATCTTCAGCGGTAGTCAACACACGGCGCAGAGGCGGGAACCGGGCATGGCGGAAAAGCACACGGGGAAATCACCGGGCTGGTGGCGGACCTTCCACGACAAGTTTGTGGTGGAGGAACGCTTCATCAGCGGACCTGCCCGGGACAGTCTGTACCGGACCGCCGTCGGGCTCATGCTCCTCGGCACCGTGCTGTTCGTCGTGATCCTGGCCGGCGTCCTCGTCCAGGGCGGTCTCACCGCCCTGGACGAACCGGCCCGGTCCTGGCTCCTGACACTGCGCTCCGAGACCCTCACAACCAGCATGATCATCCTCGCGATCGTGTTCGGTCCGGTTGCCCTGCCGGTCATCGTCCTGGTGGCGACCGTCGTCTGGGGGGTGCTGGCACGGCATGCCTGGCGTCCCCTCCTGCTGGCCGCCGCCATGCTGACCGGGGTAATCCTTGCCCAGATCATCGGGCGCACCGTCGGCCGGGAACGGCCGCCCGTGGACCTGATGCTCTTCGGCGCCGACTTCACTTTCTCCTTCCCGTCCGGGCATGTCCTCGGCGCGTCAGACTTCCTGCTGGTCGGCACCTTCCTGATTTTCTCCCGCCGGCGCAACCACAAGGCCGCCCTGATCGGGTTCGTCCTCGCCGGCATCGGGGTCTTCTTCGCGGCCATCAGCCGGCTCTACCTGGGCTACCACTGGCTCACTGATGCCCTTGCCTCGGTGTCCATTTCGTTTGTGGTGCTGGGCGCGGTTATCGCGCTGGACACCTGGCGGACCGCTCGGGTCCGCGGTGAACGGATCACCGGCACGCTTTCGAAGGCAGACTCGAGCGGGGACTAGCGGCCCCTTGTTCGTCCGGGGCGGCGGTGCCACAGTTGACCATGGCCACCGAAGACGACGTCCGCCGCGCTGCCCTGGCACTGCCGGGTGTGACCGAGCGGCCCAGCTGGGGCCAGCCGGCCTGGTTTGCAGCCACGCTCATGGCCCGGATCTGGAAAGACGGTGTGCTCACCGTTAAGACCGAGGAACGGGAGGCCCTGGCAGGGACGGCTCCGGAAACCTATTTCTGGACCCCCCATCACGAACGATCGCCGCAGCTTGTCCTGGTCCGGCTGGACCGGATCGACGTTGAAGAGCTCGGGGAACTGCTGGAGGAGTCGTACGGAATCGCCGGCGGAAGACGGCGTTAGGCACCGCCCAGCTGCCTGGTCGGCGCGCTGCTGGTTGCCTGTTGCCTCATCTATTGATGGTGGACTGGCGACTGGCCTTCACTCCTGGCGCTGAGTTCCGGTCAGGTATGTCGCGAGGTTGACCCCGCCCGGCAACGGCTCGATTCCGACGGCCTGCAATTCGCGGGGCCGAGCGTCGCCCCCGAAGAGCGGGATTCCGCTACCCAGCAGAACCGGATTGATTTTCAACTGGATCTCATCGATGAGGTCAACGAGCTGGCCGGCAAGTTCGCCGCCGCCGCACAGCCAGATGTCCAAGCCAGGCTCGTTCTTCAGCTCGGCAATCTGCACGGCGATGTCGCCTCCCATGACCTCGACACCGGACGGCTCAGGGAGATCCTGATGGGCGACGACGATCTGCCGCAGATGCGGGTAAGCACCGCTGGCCAAGCCAGCAGCCACGGCCGGGGCGTGGGTGCGGCGACCCATGATGACAGTGTCGAAACGACGAGGTGCTTCCGTCACGCCGAATGTTTCTCGCAAGTGCCCCGGGCAGGTTTCGGGGTAGCGCGCAAAGATGTTCGCCAGGGTTTCAGACTGCACGGGGAAGCAAGCGACGTCGCCCGCTGGGTCGGCAATGAAGCCGTCGATCGAGGTGGCGACGTAGTACACAAGCCGGCGCATAAAAGACTCCAATCAATACAGCTGTTGTAGTTGCCCCTAATGTACAACATCTGTAGTGATTGACGTAGCCTGTCAGCATGGTTTCCAACCCTGGCCGTAGAGTGAACGTCACTGACGCAGCTCTCCTGATCCTCGGACGTGACGGCAGCCGTGCCCTCACCCACCGGGCCGTAGACAGACTTGCAGAGGTTCCCTCGGGAACCTGCGCCAACTACTTTCCAACCCGCGCGGCCCTCCTGCTCGCCATGGCCCAGCGCATCTTCGATCGACTTGGGCCTGACCCGGATCACCTCCTGCAGCTCGAGCAGGTGGCGGAACAGGACGCGCTAGCGGAATACGCGGGTTACGTCGTGGAGCGCCTCACCCTCAATCCTGATCTGGCCCGCGCCCTCATCGAACTGCGCCTTGAGGCCTCCCGCGCGCCAGAGGTTTACGAGGCCCTCGCGCCGTTCCTGCGTCAGGGCCTGAGTGACGACCTTGCCTTCCATCACGCCCGGGGCCTTGGTGGCGACCCGCTCGTGGTCCTTCTTCTGCACCACCTCGTGAACGGCATCCTGCTCGACCACCTCACGATTCCCCTCGACCCCAAGAACGATCCCGTGGCCACCGCCAAAGAGGCAGCCGGGCGTATTGCTTTGAAAGCCGCCAGCTCCGAGTGACCCTCGTCGTACGACCGTCAGGTAGCCATATGGCCCCCACTTACTCCGGGGCGGGCCGCTGGCCCCGGCCGGGGCTCTGGGCCAGCGGGTCAGGGCCACCAACTCATCAGAAACCCGGCGCTGGCGCACCCGTTTTGCGGAAATATTAGCTGAGGCGGCGCGACGCTGGGCCCCGGGTCGTGGCGTGAGACGCCGGCGAGGCCTAAAATCAGTCTACTGCCTGAAACTACATAAGGGACCCCCGCCGATGAATGCCTCCGCCAAGGACCTGGCCGCGCTGCTTCCGCCCCGCTTTACCCTGGGGGTGGCGACTGCCGCTTTCCAGATTGAAGGCGCACTGGACGAGGACGGACGCGGCCCCTCGGGGTGGGACGTTTTCGCGGCCAAGCCCGGCTCGATCGTGGACGATCACAGCCCCGCCGTCGCGTGCGACCACTACCACCGGATGCCCGAAGACGTGGCGCTGATGCGGGAACTCGGGATCGACTCGTACCGGTTCTCGCTGTCCTGGTCCCGCATCCAGCCCGGCGGCAGCGGCCCGGTCAATCACGCGGGCCTGGACTTCTATGACAGGTTGATCGACCTGCTGCTGGCCAGCGGGATCGCACCGATGGCCACGCTGTACCACTGGGATACGCCTCTGGAACTGGATGCGGCCGGCGGCTGGATGAACCGGGACACGGCCTATCGGCTGGGTGAATTCGCCGCCATCGCCGCGGACGCCTACGGAGACCGCGTGACGCGCTGGGTCACCGTCAACGAACCCGCCACCGTGAGCACCAATGGCTACATGCTGGGAATGCACTCGCCGGGCGAAACCCTGATGCTCAAGGCGCTGCCGAGCGTTCACCACCAGCTGCTGGGCCACGGGCTGTCGCTGCAGGCGCTCCGGGCCGCCAATGTGCCGGGAGAAATCGGGATCACCAACGTCTATTCACCGATGGTGCCCGCCTCGGTCAACCCGCTGGACAAAGTCAGTGCCGGCCTGATGGACGTGGCCCAGAACCGGCTGTACGCGGACCCCGTCCTGCTCGGCAAGTACCCGGATAGCATCCGGATCGCCACGTTCTTCTCTTCGTTCAGCCCGTCCAGCGAGGACATGGAACTGATCTCGCAGCCGCTGGACTTCTACGGGCTGAATTACTACATGCCCACGCGCGTGGCGTCCGGCCCGGGCGAGGGTGCCGTGCCCGAGGGTATGGCCGCGGCGATGGGCGATGACCTGGGCGGCACGGCACCCGGCTCCCCACTCCACATCGCGTCGTTCCCGGATACGGAAACCACCGCGTACGGCTGGCCGATCAAACCGGAATACATGGCCGTTGCCCTGTCCGAAATGGCCGAGCGCTACCCAGACCTGCCGCCGGTCTTCATCACCGAGGGCGGGGCGAGCTTTAAGGACCTCGAGATCCGGGACACGGACGGCCGGCTCATCGTCCCGGACGAGCGGCGCGTGAACTTTCTGGCCGACCACATTGGCAGCGCCATCGAAGCGACGTCGCCCGGCGGCCCCGCGGAGTCGATCGATCTGCGCGGCTACTATGTATGGTCCCTGATGGACAACTTCGAATGGTCCGGGGGCTACAAGCAGCAGTTCGGCCTGCTGCACGTGGACCGTGAAACGCTTGACCGCACACCGAAGGCCTCCTACTACTGGCTCCAGGAGCTGCTCGCGGCGCGGCGCGGGGATGTCGTCCCGGAGTCTCCCGACGCCGGTGTCCCGGCGGAGGCGTCCGACGTCGACCGCTTCCGTACGGTGGGCTAGCACCGCCCGGCTGGGCTAGCGGGGCGGCTGCAGCAACTCGAGGTCCTGGAGGCCTTTCGCCAGGCCTGCGCCGTCGGGGGAGTAGATCCATGGCACGGTGGAACCGGTGTGGTCGCCGGAATCCGTGTGGCCGCCGGCCAGCACGGCTTCGCCGGCGGAGAGCTGACGGATGCCGATGGCGGCCACGCGGTCCGCATGCTGCCGGGCGAAGTCGGAGTAGATGGCCTCGTCATGCTGGCCGTTGTCCCCGAACAGCAGCCAGCGCATGTTCGGGAACTGCTCGGCCAGCAGGTCCAGGTTCCGCCGCTTGTGCTCCTGCCCGCTGCGGAACCAGCGGTCCTGGGTCAGGCCCCAGTCGGTGAGCAGCAGCGAGCCGGCGGGGTACATGTTGCGGCTCAGGAAACGCGCGAGCGTCGGCGCCGCGTTCCAGGGTCCGGTGGACACATAGATCACCGGCGCGTCCGGGTATTCCACCGTGAGCCGGTCCATCAGCACGGCCATGCCGGGCGTCGCCATCCGGGCCCGCTCGTTCAGGACGAAGGTGTTCCACAGTGCGAGGAAAGGTCGCGGGACGGCAGTGAGCATGATTGTGTCATCGATGTCAGACACTATGCCCAGCCTGGTATCGGCGGAAACGACGTAGATTCTGGCTTCCACCGGCTCGGTTCCCTCGGCCCGCAAAACGGCGGTGTGCCACCCAGGACTGAGGGACACCCTGACCACCGTGTCCACGATGCCGCCGCGGTCCGCGTCTACCAGGGCGGTGACGCCGCCGATTTCGATCACCACCTCGGTGAACTGGATCGGCACACTAGTGAAAGCCCGCCAGCCGCGGATGTTCTGGTTGCCGTTCTGGGCTGCATGTTCCGCCCGGCTCCCGGGGGCCAGCCTGGTGGTGAGGACCACGCGGCCGAGTACGCGGACCCATTCGGTGGATCCGTACCCCTGGTACGCGATGGTCTGCGGGATGAAGTTCCAGCGCCGGGCTGCCTTCAGGCGGAGGGCGTTGACCGCGTCCGCGACCGAGTGGGCCAGCCGGAACGCACGGTTGCCGGACACCGGCTGCTGCTGGGGGGACTGCGACGCCAATTTCATGCCTCCACTCTCCCACAGAGATGCGGCGGCCCGGGTACCGCGGCTGCGCGGACCGGCCGCCGCCTCATGCTGGCGACGGCGCAGACGTAGCGCTTCCTGTGAGGCGTCCGCAGCCTACCGGCGCTCGCCTCTGCCGGCTTTCCGGGATGGCGGGGACACCACTCGATCGTCCTTTCACCGCGGATGGCAGGAGGAGGCACAGGATCCTAGGCCCGGTGAGGGGTGTGTGGCACTGTAAGTGCCATGGCCCGCATCGAGGATTATGCAATGGTCGGCGATACCCACACCGCCGCCCTGATTAGCACCGAAGGTTCCATCGACTGGCTGTGCCTGCCGCGTTTTGACTCGCCGGCCTGCTTCAGTGCCCTGCTGGATACGCCCAGGGCGGGCCGCTGGCTGCTGGCGCCGGAAGGCGGTGGCGAATGCACACGGCGGCATTACCGCAAGGGCACGCTCATCCTGGAAACCGAATGGGAGACGCCCACCGGCAAGGTCAGGATCATCGACTTCATGCCGCCCCGCGACGGGGCCGCGGACCTTGTGCGGATTGTGGTGGGGGTCCGCGGCTCGGTCCGGATGCGGGGCGAGCTGGCCCTGCGCTTCGACTACGGCCACATCGTTCCCTGGGTCCGCCACGACGAGAACGGGATCCACGCTGTTGCCGGGCCGGACGCCGCCTACCTCGTGACGAAGGCGCCCCTGCGGGGCGAGCGCCTGCAGACAATCAGCGAATTCACCATCAGGGCAGGGGAGCGCCTGCCGTTCGTGCTGACCTGGACACCGAGCCACCTGTACCGCCCGCGTGCCGTGGACCCGGAAGCAGTCCTCGCGGCCACCGAGAAGTTCTGGCAGCACTGGTCCGCAAAGTGCAAGATCACGGGCCCCTACCGCGAAGCGGTCCAGCGCTCACTGATCACGTTGAAGGCGTTGACCTTCGCGCCCACCGGCGGGATTGTGGCGGCCATAACCACGTCCCTGCCGGAGGAGCTGGGCGGCACCCGGAACTGGGACTACCGCTTCTGCTGGCTCCGTGACGCCACGCTGACGCTCCAGGCGCTGCTGGCCGCGGGCTACACCGAAGAGGCTGCCTCCTGGCGGGACTGGCTGCTGCGGGCGGTGGCGGGGGACCCCGCTGACCTGCAGATTATGTATGGCCTCCACGGTGAGCGCCGGCTGCCGGAGCTGGAACTGCCCTGGCTGCAGGGCTATGAGAAGTCCGCTCCGGTAAGGACGGGCAACGGTGCCGCGGGGCAGTTCCAACTGGATGTCTGGGGTGAAGTGCTGGACTGTCTGTCGCTGACCCGGAATTCGCTCCTGACGAGCACGGATGAATCCTGGGACGTCCAAGTGGCGCTGATGGAGCATCTCGAGACCGTGTGGAGCCGGCCGGACAACGGGCTTTGGGAGATGCGCGGACCGCGGCGGCATTTCACCCACTCCAAGGTGATGGCGTGGGTAGCGGCCGACCGCATGGTCAAGGGCGTCCGGGACTTCGGCCTAACCGGACCGGCGGACCGTTGGGAGGACCTCCGCGATACCATCCATGCCGAGGTCATGGCCAAAGGGTTCGACGCC
This sequence comes from Arthrobacter sp. CG_A4, assembly GCF_035985125.1. Lineage (NCBI taxonomy): Bacteria > Bacillati > Actinomycetota > Actinomycetes > Micrococcales > Micrococcaceae > Arthrobacter > Arthrobacter sp. CG_A4. The sequence continues at coordinate 34,977 of NZ_JAXCID010000008.1, forward strand.
GAACGGAACACCTTCGTACAGTCCTACGGCGGGCCGGAGCTCGATGCGAGCTTGCTGCTGATCCCGCGGGTGGGCTTCCTTCCGCCGGATGATCCCCGCGTCATCGGGACCATCGACGCGATCCAGCGCGAACTCACCCACGACGGCTTCCTGCTGCGCTACCGACCGGCAGAAAGCGACGACGGGCTGCCTGGCGAGGAGGGAGTGTTCCTCGCCTGTTCGTTTTGGCTGGTGGAGGCGCTGCTGGGCGTGGGCCGGCATCACGAGGCCAGGGAACTGTTCGAACGGCTACTGGCGCTGCGCAACGACGTCGGGCTCCTGAGCGAGGAGTGGAGTGTCGAGGACGGGCGGCAGCTGGGCAACATGCCGCAGGCGTTCAGTCACTTCGCGCTGGTGCTGAGCGCCATGGAGCTCCATGACGACGGCTTCCACCGCAGTGACATCCCGCTCCTGGGCAGCTGACCTGACTGTTGGCGTTTCCGGCCAACGGCGTACTACCACCATCACCGTCTGCTGGCTTTGGTGATTTTGGCTATCCGAAGAGGCATATGGAGAGTTTTCCGCAGAGCGGCCATGAGTCGGGGCGGGTGCCGCGGCTCGCCATCGATAGGTCGTCCAGGGCTGCCGCCGCGTCCGGGGACAGCCGCCGGACGCAGTCCGACGTTCCAGCCCAGTTACTCCGTTCCGGAACCCGTTTCCGCACAAAGGACCCGCGGGATCCCGCGGCATTCCGCGGGTGCCGGCTGGCGCGCGTGGAAGTAACTGGGCGGGAGCGTCGTGCCGGCACCGCGGAGTTTACGCGGAACACTGCCGCGGGCCGTCATCTCGGCATACGCTGGCGGGGCACCCGTCCATCCAAACCAGCCGCCCGGCACACCGCCACAGGAGACCGCCATGACACCCCACCATCAGCTCGGCCCGGTCGCGGTTGTCACCGGGGCCGGCTCCGGGATCGGCAGGGCAGTGGCCCGGCTCATGCTGGCCGAAGGCTACCGGGTGGCGCTGGCCGGCCGCCGCGGGGAACAGTTGCTCGAAACCGCCGCGGGCCATGCGCAGGCGCTGGCAGTTCCGTGCGACGTCACGGTGCCCGACGACGTCGAGCGGCTTTTTACCGCCGCGCTCCAGCGCTGGGGCAGGGTGGATGTGCTGTTCAACAACGCCGGCGTGTTCGGCCCCTCCGCCGCGGTGGACGAAATCAGCCTCGCGGACTGGGACGCCACCGTAGCCGTGAACCTGACCGGGTTCATGCTGTGCGCCGGGGCCGCGGTCCGGGTCATGAAGGCGCAGTCGCCGCGGGGCGGCAGGATCATCAACAACGGCTCGATCGCCGCGCACTCGCCCCGTCCGCGGACGGTCGCCTACACGGTGACGAAACACGCCATGACCGGGCTGACCAAGAGCATCGAGCTGGACGGCCGCGGCTTCGGCATCACCTGCGGGCAGATCGACATCGGCAACACCGCCACCGGACTGATGGAGACCATCGGCGTCGGGGACGGGGCACTCCAGGCAGATGGCTGCCGCCAAGTGGAGCCGACGTTCCCGGTCGCGGACGCCGCCCGTGCTGTGCTGTTGATGGCCGGAATGCCGCCCTCCGCGACCGTGGGATCCGTGCTGATCACGGCGGCCGGGATGCCGTTCATCGGGCGCGGTTAGCTGAACTGTCGTCCGCGGATGGTCCGCTGGTGGTGCGGCCATGGTTTACATGACTATCACGGGGATTGTTTACTCCCTGCTGCTGAGCGACGTTGAAGTCAATACGCCAATTCCCTGGGTGAATGTTGTCCTGCACTTCACGATTCCCACGGTGATGGTGATCGACTGGCTTGTGGACCTGCCCAGAATCCGGGTCTCGTTGCGTGAATCCCTGATCTGGCTGGCGTTTCCGCTGCTATATCTGGTGTATAGCCTGCTGCGCGGGCCGATCGTTGGCTGGTACCCGCACCCGTTCCTGGCCCTCGGGACAACGGCTACGCGTCCGTGGCGGTCATGTCGGTCCTGATCGGGATCGGATCCTTTGTCTTTGTTGCCATCGCCGCCTGGTCCTCGCGTTTGCAGAACGCCGTCCCGCACCCGGCGTCGGCGAGTCCCTCGAGCCTGGACCGGGCGGTTTAGAGCGGCAGCAGCCCGGACAGGTCGGCGCGCAGTCCCGAGGCGGCCACCTTGCCGGCGGTGACGGCGTCGGCCCAGCTCAGTTGTCCGCTGACCATAGCCAGCCAGGTGGCGGCGTCGCACTCGATGACGTTGGGTGGGGTGCCGCGGGTGTGGCGGGGTCCCGCCACGCACTGCGTCACGCCGAACGGCGGAACCCGGACCTCCACCGAGTTCCCGGGCGCCCGGGCGGTGACTTCCTCCAGGGAGTAGCGCACCGCCGTCGCGAGCGTGCTGCGCGGGAGGGGGGCGGCCGCTTCGGCGACTGCGCCGGTTCCCGTGGAGCCCGACGCCGGGGCGTTGGCTTTAAGCCACGCGTCCAGTGCGGCGCGGCCCTCGTCTAGAGCTATCCGCCGTCTTTGAACAACCACAAATATTCCCTCCCGGCTATTGGCAATAGCCGCCACCGGCGGCCTATTCCACCCTACGTCACCCGGCAATTCATCGGATGTTAATGAACTGAACGGCTTTCTGTCCTCAACATACGAAGCTGAGTATTTTGGCCCGAAGCGGGCGAGGATTGCGGGATCTGAATACAAGTGGAATCCGGCATTAATCACGTAGTCGATTTGCTAGCGTGGCTCGCTTTCGGACGGCCATGCTCGAAGTACAGCTCGCCGAGGCGACGGCAGCATTTGACGGCGCGGACGGCACCAGAAGGTGGATCGTGGAGCGCGGCACCGGATATCCAGCCGGGAATAATGGCAGTAATGGATCGAACGACATGGGGGATCACTCGCCTTTTACGTCCCATTTCTCGTTGGCACAGCAGTGAAGGTCCGATTATGCGTACTTTCGACATTTCGCAGAACTCCGCCCAAACGACATTCGACTGGTCCACTCTCAGCGACTTCTACGCCGAGGCGTCACCCTACTTCCCGGTTGCAATCGCCGGCGCCATTGTCTGGGGCCTCTGGCTCTACCGGTTCATTTTCTCGCACCGGGCGCGGCCAATTGTGTCGGATTTCCAGGCCGCCACCTCGGTGATTGTCCCGTCATTCCATGAGGATCCCGACATTCTTATGAGCGCGCTGGAGTCCTGGCGGCAGCAGCGGCCCAACGAGATCATCATTGTGCTTGACGTCGAGGATCTGGCGGCCTACGGACGCATCACCGCGCTGGGCGATAAGACCATCCGGCCCGTCCTTTTCCACCACGTGGGCAAACGCTCGGCGCTCGGCGCCGGCGGCCCTGGCCGGGCCGCCGCCAGTGCCGCGGTCAGTTAATCGGCGGTGGACACGGTCACCGTGCCGCCGGGGTCGGGGTCGGGGTCGGGGACCGGTGCCGGGGGTGCCGTTGCCGCAGCCCGCGTCGGAGGGTCCGCCGACGCCGTCGGGCCGGCCGCCGTGGGGACGGCACCCGCCGACGGGCCGACGTCAGACGGTGCAGCACCCGCCGACGGGCCGACGTCGGACGGTGCGGGGGCCTCGGGTGCCGGCGTCCGGGGTTCGGCCGCCGTGGCGGGGGAGGTCCGGGCTGTCAGAACCGTGGCGGGGTACAGCTGGGCGGAGGGAACGGCGCCGAGGGCCAGCACCATCACGCCGGTGGCAAGGATGGGCCAGAGCTGCAGTGCCCGGAGCCGCAGCGCAGAGGGCTGATCGGCATTCACCATGCTGCTCCGTCCGGTAGCAGGGGCTCTGTGGCAGGTCCAGCTGCCAGGGATCGAAGGTGCCAACCGCGGCATACCGGGGCCGGAACTATCCAGACTGCCTGATCCCGGTCCATGAGTCCAGCACTGGCCGGTCCGTGACACTAATCCAGCAGTGCCGAAACGGCGCGGCCCAGCCGGATTTTGCCCACCGGCCGGCCGCCGCCAAGCACGGGGTCGACGACCTTTTCCAGCACGCTTGCCACCTCAGGGATCTCGACGGCGCCGGCAGCCGCGAGCAGGGTCAGCCCCACCAGCGTCGTCGCCCGGATGTTGCCGTCGAGGATCTTGACGGCAACGGACGCCCCGGTGGGGGTCGCCATCACCAGCACGCCCTCGGCGCCGATCTTGGCGAGGACGCCGAGGTCGTCCATGACGATTGTGTTGCACCCGCCCTTGCCCTGCACGGCCCATGGGTAGTCCAGCATTGAGGTGGCGATCGTGGCGGCGCGCGCATTGGAGTTCTTGTCCCCGGGGGCTTTGGCCAGCTTTGAAAAGGCCCGGGCCAGCCCGGTCAGCGAAACGGCAGCGACGGGAGCGCCGCAGCCGTCGATGCCGAGGTGCGCGATGCTTTCGCCGCAATACTCTTCGATGACCGAGCGGATGCTCTGCTGCAGCGGGTGGTTGGGTTCGAGGTAGCTGTGCGTATCCCAGCCGTTTTCGGTGCAGGCCCACAGGAAGGCGGCGTGCTTGCCGGAGCAGTTGAAGGCGAGCCTGGATTTGCCGCGCTCGGAACGGACCAGCCAGTTCCGGGCGGTCTCGTCCTCAGGCCAGGCCGCAGGGCACTGCAGCTGCTCTTCCTTGACACCGGCGGCCTTGAGCATGCCCTCGACGACATCCATATGGTCAAGCGAGCCGACGTGGCTGCCGCAGGCGATCGCTACCTGGGCGCCGCGCAGCGGGACGCCGGACTGCATCGAGGCGAGGGCCTGCAGCGGCTTGAGCGTGGACCTGGCGTAGATGGGGGTGGTGATGTCGCCGAGTTCGGTGACCACAGTGCCGTCGCCGGCCATAACCACGGCAGCGCCGATATGGCGGGATTCGACAAAACCGCTGCGTTCTACCACTGCCAGTTCGACGGCGGACTCGACGGTGAAGGTGGCACGCGAATTCAGGGGCATGCAGCAAGTCTATGGTGCACTGCGGGGATACCCCGGCTATTCCACGGTCACCATGACGGACTGCCAGCCGGACGCGCCGTCGGGCACCGGATCCGCCCGCTTTTCCGTCTGCACTTCGCCGCTTGCATCGGTGGCGCGCGCTTTGATGTAGTGCGGGCCGGGGGTGGCCTCCCAGTCGAAGGACCACTGCCGCCAGGTGATGACGGAGGCCTCCGCGGAGAGTACAGCCTCGGTCCAGGGCCCGCCGTCGATCTGCACCTCGACCTTGGTGATACCCCGGGTCTGGGCCCAGGCGGTGCCGCCAATGGCGACCTTACCGGCCGGGACCTTGGCGAAGGATTTTGGCACTTCCACCCGCGCCATGGTCTTGATCGGGCCACGCTCGGACCAGCCGCGCTGCGTCCAGTAGGCCTTGCTGTCGGCAAAACGGGTGACTTTCAGGTCCACCACCCATTTGGTTGCGGAGACGAAGCCGTACAGCCCCGGGACTACCATCCGGACGGGATAGCCGTGGTCGAGCGGCAGGGCTTCGCCGTTCATGCCGATGGCCAGCATCGCGCCGCGGTCGTCCTGGAGCACCTCCAGCGGGGTGGAGGCGCTAAAGCCGTCCACTGAGGTGGAGAGCACCATGTCGGCGCCGTCCTTGGGGCGGGCCATCTTGAGTACCTCGCGGATGGGCATGCCCATCCATTTGGCGTTGCCGGCCAGGTTCCCGCCAACCGGGTTTGAGACGCAGGTCAGGCTGACATGGGATTCGATCAGCTTCGCGTCGAGCAGGTCCTGGAAGCTGAGGCGGACTTCCTGCTCCACGAGGCCGTGGATGCGCAGTTCCCAGTCCAGGGCGTCAATTTCCGGCACGCTCAGTGCGGTGTCGATCCGGTAGAAGTCGTTGTTGGGTGTGAGCCAGGGCGTGACGCCGGGAGCCGCGGACTGGACGCCGGCAGGCACTGGGGCGGCAGCCGTCGCCGGGGCCGGGAGCTGAAGGGATTCGCGGGCCTGTGCCACACTGCTGCTGGCCGCGCTGAGCAGTCGTCCGCCGGTCGCGGCGATCGCCGATGCCGCAGCGGTGACGCCGGTCGCGGCGAAGAAGGCGCGGCGGCTGGTGGCGGGCCGGTCGGGTTCCTTGGCAGCACGATCAGAGGCCATGTCCGGCCACTGCCGCATCCGCCACAGCCGCGAGATCAGGAGCCGCAGCACGATCAGCCCGGCTAGGGTGCCGATCAGCGAGGGAATCGCGTCCAGCGGCCGGACGCTGGCGCGGGTCACGACGCTGGCAACGATCACGGCGCCCATCAGTAGCACACCCGCGACACCGAGCGCCCAATTGCGGTAGGCCACAATGCCCAGCACACAAGCGAGCAGCAGGATGGTTACCGCCATGCCGACGAAGAGGGCGGCCTTGTCGTTGGTGCCAAATGTGGCGATGGCGAAATCCTTCATCCACGGCGGCGTGAAGTCGATGAAGGTCGATCCGAGGGCGATCAGCGGGGTCGCCCGCGCCGTGAAGAAAGCGCCGATAAGTTCCGCAACGGAGAGGACGACGGCGGCCGCGGCCACGCCTGCCAGCGCGGCCAGGGCGGTGGGGCCTGCGAGCCTTTTTATGGGCTTCTGCTTGCGGTGCTTCTTCATACAGGGACTTCGTAACTGCCCGCCCCGCGGATTGTCCCCCCGTCCGCGGGACATGTCCATTCTTCGTGCCCGGGCGTGGGCATAGTGGCATTGTGTCCGGTGCCCGCGGCCAGGGCTGGGCATGTCCTGTGGCTCGTGAAGGGACTGGGCATGTCCAGCCGTGGTCACAGCTTAGGAGCCTGACGGGTCCGCCAAGTACCCTTGGGGACTGTGAAGGTACTTGTCATCGGCCCCGGCGGCCGCGAACACGCCATTGTCCGGTCCCTGCTTGCCGACCCGAACGTTTCCGAGGTCCACGCGGCCCCGGGCAACGCCGGCATCAGCAAACTGGTCCCCACACACGCGATCGACGCAAGCGACCCCGACGCCGTCGCCGCCCTGGCAACCCGGCTGACAGCCGACCTCGTGGTGGTCGGCCCGGAGGCACCGCTCGCCGCGGGCGTGTCCGACGCCGTCCGCGCGGCGGGCATCGCGGTGTTCGGCCCCAGCAAGGCCGCGGCCCAGCTTGAAGCCTCCAAGGCCTTCGCCAAGGAAGTCATGGCCGAGGCCGAGGTTCCCACCGCGATGGCGCGCGTGGCGTCCAACGCCGAGGAAGCCGCCGACGCCCTCGACACCTTCGGCGCGCCCTATGTCGTCAAGGATGACGGGCTGGCCGCGGGCAAGGGCGTGGTGGTCACCAACAACCGCGCGGAGGCCCTGGCCCATGCCCAGAGCTGCTTCAATGCCGGCGGAGTCGTGGTGATAGAGGAATTCCTCGACGGCCCCGAGGTCTCCGTGTTCGTCCTCTGCGATGGCAGCAACACCGTAGCCCTCGCCCCGGCCCAGGACTTCAAGCGGATCTTCGACAATGACGAGGGCCCCAACACCGGCGGCATGGGCGCCTACACCCCGCTGGACTGGGCCCCGGAGGGCCTGGTCCAGGAAGTCATCGACCGGGTGGCCCAGCCCACGGTCAAACAGATGGCCCTCCGCGGCACCCCGTTCGTCGGCGTTTTGTTCGTCGGCCTCGCCCTGACCTCCCGAGGCACCCGAGTCATCGAATTCAATGTCCGCTTCGGCGACCCGGAAACCCAGGCCGTCCTGCCCCGGCTCAAGACGCCCCTCGGCGGGCTGCTTATGGCCGCTGCCAGGGGCGAACTGGACAAGGCCCAGCCGCTGCGGTGGTCCAGGGAGTCAGCCGTCGCCGTCGTCGTCGCTGCTGCGAACTACCCGGACGCACCCCGCACCGGGGACCGGATCCGCGGGCTGAAGAAGGCCGGGTCCCTCGAGGGCGTCCACATCATCCATGCCGGCACAAGGTTCGACGACGAAGGCAAAGTGGTGTCCGCCGGCGGGCGCGTTCTGGCCGTCGTCGCAGTGGGAACCGATCTGGTGGAGGCCCGCGAGCGGGCGTACGACGGCGTCGAGCTGGTCCAGCTGGACGGCTGCCAGTTCCGCACCGACATCGGCGGGAAGGCGGCCCGCGGCGAGATCCGAGTGTTGAGCCCCGGGATGCCGTCCGGCACGAAAGCAAAGGCACAACCGTGAGCGCAACCGAATTCCCGATGCCCAACGGCGGCCTCACTACCGCGACGCTGGATCTGCCTGGCTGGAAGCACATTTACTCCGGCAAGGTCCGTGACCTTTACGTGCCGGTGGATCAGTCCATCTCCGAGCGCTTCGGCCGGGAGTGCGTCCTGGTAGTGGCCAGCGACCGCATCAGCGCCTATGACCACGTGCTTGCCAGCGAGATCCCGGACAAAGGCCGCATCCTGACCCAGCTGAGCCTGTGGTGGTTCGGGCAGCTCGGCGTGGAACACCACGTGCTCGCGTCCACGGTCGGGGGAGGCGTGCCGGCGGCGGTGGACGGCCGTGCGATGATCTGCATGAGGCTGGACATGTTCCCGGTCGAATGTATTGCCCGCGGCTACCTCACCGGCTCGGGCCTGGCCGAGTACAAAGAGTCCCGCACCGTGTGCGGTATCCCGCTTCCGGAAGGCCTGGTGGACGGATCCCGCCTCACCGAGGCCATCTTTACACCCTCCGCGAAGGCAGCGGTGGGTGAGCACGACGAGAACATCAGCTACGACGCCGTTGTGGAGATCGTGGGCGAGGACATCGCGGCCCGGCTGCGGGAGCTGACCCTGGAGATCTACACCAAGGCTGAGGAAATCGCCCGTGGCCGGGGCATTGTCCTGGCCGACACTAAGGTGGAGTTCGGCTTTGACGCCGCCACCGGCATCATCACCCTCGGCGACGAGGTGCTCACCCCGGACTCCTCACGGTTCTGGGATGCCGCCACTTATGAGCCGGGCAGGGCCCAGCCGTCCTACGACAAGCAGTACGTCCGTGACTGGCTGACCTCGCCGGAGTCCGGCTGGGACCGGGCCTCCGCTGTGCCGCCGCCGGCGCTTCCGGCCGACGTCGTGGCCCGCACCCGCAGCCGCTACCTCGAGGCCTACGAAAAACTCACCGGCCGAGCGTTGGGCTAGGCGCGCCCGCCCGAGGATTGACCCGGGCACGTCCGATTAGGCGTTCGCCTGGGTCCCAGACGCGGCGGCGGCTTCGGCGCGGCGCCGGGCAAGCCTGATCTCCAGCACGGCGTCCATCGCCTGCTGGACCCGGTCCGAGGCCCCGGCCGCGCTGAACTCCTTCTGCGCTTCTTCAAGGTAGGCGAGGGCCTCGTCGGATTCGCCGGCGGCCTTGAGCGCCCTGCCGAGCAGGAGCGCCACCTCACCGGCAGTGTGCCGGGCGAGCGTCCCACGCTCGGCATGGATCTCCCGCAGTTTCTGCACGGCCGCGACGATGTCGCCGGTCAGGTAGAGCCAGCGGGCGCGGATGAAGGCAACCTCGAGCTCGTCTGCCCTGTTGCCGCCCACGATCGAGAGGGCCAGTTCCGCACGCTCGATCGAGTGCAGCGTTTCAGGTTCCACGATTCCGGAGGATAGGCGGACTGCGGCGGACGCCTTGTTGAACCGGGCCCAGAGGTCAATGTCGTTCGCGGGCGAGAGCAGCTTGGCGGCCCGCTCGTGATACTTGATCCCCTCGGGGTAATCGTGGCGCATGAAAGCGACGTTCCCGATGACCCAGGCTACCTCGCCGGCCAGTTGGGGCATGGACTGGTCATCAATCTGCGCGTTCATGTCCCGGCAGTACCGCCAGGCCTCCTCGAGCCTGCCGCTTTCGGCCAGCGCGCCGATCAGCGCACGCAGGGCGCCGATGATGAGAGTGGAGCCTTTGGGCAGCTCGGCGCAAAGGCGCACCGCTTCCTGTGCATGTTCGACGGCGACAGCCAGCTGTCCTTGGCCGTGGCATACCGCGGCAAGCATCTGTAGCGCGCGGACTCCGAGGCCGGCCGACTCAGCTGCCATCGGATGGTCCAGCAGGCGCTGCACGAGGTTCTGGCATTCCTTGAGCTCGCCCTGCTTCATGAGGGATTCGGCCTGCATATAGGTCATATTCCACCATGCGCTGGTGTTCCTTGCCTCAAGAGCGATCTGGGCCGCCGCTTCGGCGTGGGTAGCCGCCAGCACGTAATCCCTCAGGTCCCAGGCCTGGCGGGCATACAGCCCGGCCAGCACGTATTCGGCGTCGCTGACGGAAACCGGCTGGTTCCAGGCTTCCAGTGCCTTGGGTGCGAGCTCGAGCCTGCGGGCGAGCTCCTCGATGACCACTGGCGTGGGTTCGCGGCGTCCGGTTTCGAGCAGCGAGATGTAGCTGGCCGAGTAAACGCCCCCGCCCAGCACCGCTTGGGTCAGGCCCCGTTCCAGCCGTTCCGCGCGGAGCTTCTCCCCGAATCCGTTCCCCACGGATACCTCCTAATTCCGGACATTCTTTGTACTAAATGCTTGACAGCCTCTGTGGAAATCATTTTACAATGTGTGTCAACAAGGGCAGTGCTGACTTGGTGACGACCCGACTCTATCCCCGACTCATATTGAGGAACTCCATGTTGAAGAAGATTGCAGCCGGCGCCCTACTGGCGGGCGCCCTGGCGTTCACCGCCGCGGCCCCCGCGGTGCTGTCCATCAATGCCATCGGCAACTGGCCTGACCCCATGGGCGCAACTCTGGCGATCGGCAACTGGCCAGATCCCATGAGCTCAACCCATGGCAATCTCTCGGCGATCGGCAACTGGCCGGACCCGATGACCTACTCCACCAACATCGGCAACTGGCCGGACCCGATGTAGGCAGCACCTCTTTGACAGCCCCGGGACATGTACCAACAGTGTCCCGGGGCTGCTTTTTGCCGATTGCCCCGCAGTTCGGGTTAACAAGAGCCGGGGTTCGCAAAAAGTCGGCGCTTACTGAAGCCCGGGTTTCACACAAAAGAGGGCCTTCCGGTGGAAGACCCTCTTTTTGGCTGGTCGGGATGACAGGATTTGAACCTGCGACCTCGTCGTCCCGAACGACGCGCGCTACCAAGCTGCGCCACATCCCGATCCGCTGCTACAAAAGCAACTTCACAAGACTAGCCGATTGGTGCCCCGGATGCGAAATCGCCGCCGGCTTGCCGCTGAAACGAGGCGAAACAGCCGCGGAAAAACTCAGACGAGCGAATCCTTCCACGCCCCGTGCAGTTGCGCGAAGCGCCCGCCGCCGCCAATCAGATCCGCCGGCGATCCGTCTTCGACCACACGCCCGTCGTGGACCACAAGCACCCGGTCCGCGCTCTCCACGGTGGACAGGCGGTGCGCAATAATGAGCGCGGTCCGTCCGGGCCCGGCGCCGGTACCCTCGAGGAGCCTGGCGAGAGCGCTCTGCACGAGGCGCTCGGAGGGGATGTCCAGCGAGGAGGTCGCCTCGTCCAGGATCAGCACCGCCGGCCGTGCCAGGAACGCCCGGGCAAAGCTGATCAGCTGGCGCTGCCCGGCCGAGACGCGGCCACCGCGCTTGTTGACGTCGGTGTCGTAGCCCTCGGGAAGAGCCCGGATGAACCCATCGGCACCCACGGCCTCCGCCGCTGCCTCGATCTCCGCCCGGGCGGCGTCCGGCCGGCCCAGGGCGATGTTGTCCGCGACGGAGCCGCTGAACAGGAAGGCCTCCTGGGTGACCATCACGACGTTCCGCCGCAGATCCGCCGTCGTGAGCTGCCTCAGGTCCACGCCGTCGAGCGTGAGTGAACCGGCAGAGACGTCGTAAAAGCGGGCGATCAGCTTGGCCAGGGTGGATTTTCCGGCGCCGGTCTGGCCCACCAGGGCCACGGTCTGCCCGGCGGGGATGTGCAGGTCCATCGGGGGGATGATCACCGGTCCGTCGCCGTAGCGGAACTCGACGCCGGTGAAGTCGATGGCACCCTTGGCCTCGCGCAGGGCTACCGGGTTCCTGGGCGGCCGGACCGTGGGCACCTCCTCGAGCAGCCCGGACACCTTCTCGAGGGCCGCCTGGGCGCTCTGGAACGAGTTGTAGAACATCGCCATCTGGTCCACGGGCTGAAAAAAGCGTTTGGTGGACAGGATCAGTGCCAGCAGCACACCGACGGCGAGTTCGCCGCCGAGCACCCGGAAGCCGCCGAACAGCAGCACGACGGCGACGCAGACGTTTCCGATCAGCACCAGGCCGGGCTGGAAGACGCCGCTGAGGTTGATGGTGCGGACGGTCACCTTTCGGTAGTCCTCGGAGAGAGCGGCGTACCGTGCGGCGTTCTCGCGTTCCTTGCGGAAGGCCTTGACCGCGCGGATGCCCGTCATGGTTTCGACGAAGTGGACGATCAGCCGGGCCGAGACCACCCGGGATTCGCGGAAGGCGATCTGGGAGTGCTTCTGGTACCAGCGGGCCAGGAGGTACATCGGCACGCCGGCTGCCAGCACAAGGAGCCCGCTGCGCCAGTCCAGCGCGAACACCGTGGCGGCCGTGAACACCATAAATACCAGCCCGGAGGCCAGCGAGCTGACGCCGGAGTCCAGGAGCTCGCGCAGCGCCTCGAGGTCCGAGGTCTGCCGGGCGATAATACGGCCGGAGGTGTACTTCTCGTGGAACTCCAGGCTCAGGCGCTGGGTCTGCCGGAAGACCCGGACGCGGAGGTCCAGCAGCATCGCCTGGCTGAGCTTCGCCGTCGAGTTCACGTACAGGGCGGTGAGGCCTCCCGCCGCGACGGCGGCAGCGAGGTAGGCGACGCCGGCGAGCAGGAGCGGGAGGTTATCGCCCGCGCGCAGGGCAGGCAGGGCCCGGTCGATGCCGAAGGCGATCAGGGCCGGTCCGGCGACGCGGGCTGCCTGGGAGAGCACGACGGCGGCGATTGTGAGCCAGAACCGGCGGCGGACGGGGCGGATCAGGGAGCCCAGCAAGGCCAACGAGCGGCGCCTGACCGTCTTGCTTTCGCTCTTGGTCAGGTGCGCGTTGTCCTCGTTGGCGGTGCCGAAGGTTGCGCTGCTCATCGGGAAATCTCCTCCGCATTGAGGTCGGACAGTTCGGAGTCCAGCAGGTCCGTGTCCAGGTCCCGGGGTTCCGGGTCGAGGCTGGCGATCACGTGGCGGTAGTGGCTGTTCCCGACGAGCAGTTCGGCGTGGGTGCCGACGGCGCTGATCCGGCCGTCCTCCAGCAGCGCCACCCGGTCCGCCAGCGCCACGGTGGACGGGCGGTGGGCGACGATCAGGGTGGTGGTATCGGAGAGGACTTCCCGCAGCCGGGCCTCGACCAGTTCCTCGGTGTTGACGTCCAGGGCCGAGAGCGGGTCGTCGAGGACCAGCACTCTGGGCCGGGCAGCGATGGCGCGGGCCAGGGCGATGCGCTGCCGCTGGCCGCCGGACAGGCTCAGTCCTTCCTCGCCGATCAGGGTGTCCGGGCCCTCCGGCAGGGAGTACGCGAAGTGGGCCTGGGCAACGTCGAGTGCTTCGTCCAGGGCTTTCTCGCGGTCTTCTGCGGACGGGATGGGGGCTAGGGTGCCGGGGGTTGACGCGCCGGGGGCTGACGCGCCCGGGGCGCCGAGCATCACGTTGTCGCGGACCGAGCTGGAGAACAGGGTGGTGTCCTCGAACGCGACGGCGACCACGGACCGCAGTTCCTCGATGCTGAACTCGCGGAGGTCCACGCCGTCGATCGTGATGGAACCGTCCGTGACGTCGTAGAGGCGGGGGACCAGCTGGAGCAGGGCGCTTTTGCCGCTGCCGGTGATGCCCACCAGGGCCATTGTCTCGCCCGGCCTGATGTCCAGGTTGATGTCCGTGAGGATGGGGGTGTCCGGGGCGTCCCCGTAGGCAAACGTGGCGTGCTGGAAACTGAGGGCGCCCTTGAGCCGGGCGGGGCTGCGCGGGTGTTGCGGGCTGGTGATGGTGTTCACCGAGTCCATCACCTCGAAGTGCCGGTCCAGCACGCTCTTGGCGTTGAGGGCCATCGCCAGCAGCAGGCCGCAGAACTCGACGGGGGCGGCGATCACGGCCGCCGTGGCGAAGAACGCCACCAGCGCGCCGATGGAAAGTTCGCCGGTGGAGGCCAGCAGAATCCCGACGACGAGCCCGGTGCCAAGGGCGAGTTCGGGAAGCAGTGTGACGATGAGGCTGAAGGCGGCCAGGTGCTTGGCCTTGGCAACCTCGGTCTGGCGGAGTTCCTCGGCCTGTTCGTTGAAGTTTTCCAGCGCCTCGCGGCTGCGGCCGAACGCCTTGAGCACGCGGATGCCGTGGACGGACTCCTCGACCGTGGTGGCGAGGTCGCCGGCCTGGTCCTGGCTGCGGCGGGCCACCTTGCCGAAGCGGGTGCGGAAACGGTAGCCGTAGATCATGATCGGCACGGCGGCGGCCGTGAATATGAGCGCCAGCTGCCAGCTCATCGAGAACATAACGCCGACGCCGATCAGCACCGTCAGGGTGGTCACCACCAGCATGATGGCGCCGAACGCCATCCAGCGGCGCAGGAAGTTCAGGTCTGTCATGGCGCGGGAGAGCAGCTGCCCGGAGCCCCAGCGGTCATGAAAGGAGACCGTCAGATCCTGCAAATGGCCGTACAGGGACACCCGCATCCGGGTCTCCACCGTGGTCGCGGGGTTGATGACGAAGGTGCGGCGCAGCGCGACGAGGCCGGCCTCGGCGGCGCCCAGGCCCAGGATGGTCAGAGAGGCGATCCATACCGCGTCCGTGCCCCCGCCCGGCTGCAGAGAATCGTTGATGAGCACCCGCAGCACCTGGGGGATGGCCAGGGCCACCACGCTCGCCAGCAGTGCACAAAGCAGGCCCATGATGAGCCGCGGCATAATCGGCAAGACGAGCGGATAGAGACGGCTGATGGACGCGAAAAACGGGGTTTGCTTGGCCATGCCTGCTTCTTAGAAACGCGACGGCTTCAGTCGCGACGGCGAATTGTCAGACGCAATGTCAGACGAAATGTCAGACGAAACTGGAGGTAGTTTCCTGTAGCAACTACCCTAGGCCATCGGGTGACCGGGTTCACATGAATTGCGACAGCTTCGGGATCTCGCCCAGTCATTACATACCGCAATGACCGCCCGGCGCCCCGCCCCCCGCGGGACCTGTCCAGTCCTCGCCGCGAGGGGCGGGCATCAGCCAGCCGCCGGCGGGGACATGCCCAGTCCTGGCCGCCGGGAGTGGACATAAATCCACTATGTCCATTTGTCACACCCGGGGGAGGGCATGTCCCGTGGTGGCGGGGGAACGGGCAGGGGGAACGGGCATGTCCCGTGGTGGCGGGGGAGTGGGCGGGCTCAGGAACGGGAGGTGAGCGTGAGCAGCACGGCCTCGGGCCTGCAGGCGATGCGGATCGGGGCGAAGCGCGAGGTGCCGATCCCGCCGGAGACGTTCACCGGCGTCGTGCGTCCGTTGCTTTCCCAGTTGTTCAGGCCCTTGGCGCGCCAGGTGGGGATGTCGCAGTTGGCGAGGAGGGCGCCGTAGCCGGGCAGGCAGATCTGGCCGCCGTGGG
The DNA here is from genome assembly GCF_035985125.1 of Arthrobacter sp. CG_A4. Lineage (NCBI taxonomy): Bacteria > Bacillati > Actinomycetota > Actinomycetes > Micrococcales > Micrococcaceae > Arthrobacter > Arthrobacter sp. CG_A4. The sequence continues at coordinate 50,375 of NZ_JAXCID010000008.1, forward strand.
TGTGACCGGCGAGGAGAAGATCGGCGCCGTCCTCGGTGAAGTGGTCCAGCACGCGCTGGTAGGGGGCATGGACGACGGCCACCCGTAAATGCGGTGTAGCGTCCTGGCCTGTGGTGCCGCGTGGCCAGCCGGCGTACTGCTCGAGGCCCAGGTGCGGATCGTCAACGCCGGAGAAGTCGAAGCGCAGCCCCTTGAGTACCACCGACTGGCAGCGGTTGGTGAGGTCCACCCAGCCGGCCATGCCGAAGCCGGCACGCAGCCGTGGCCAGTCCAGTGTGCCCGGATCTTTGGGTACCGAGGACGGCCCCAGGAGGTAGCCTGCCGGGTTCTTCAGCCGGGGGGCGAAATAGTCGTTGGAGCCGGGCACAAAGACGCCGGGGAACTCCATCAGCGGGCGCAGCGCCGCCAGCACGGGGTCCACCGCCTTGGTGTGGCTGAGGTTGTCGCCCGTGTTCACCACCAGATCGGGCTTCAGCTCCGCCAGTGATGCCAGCCATTCGGCCTTCGTATCCTGGCCCGGGACGAAGTGGATGTCGGACAGGTGCAGCACGCGGAAGGGGCCGAAGCCGGCAGGAAGGACCGGGAGGGTCTCCTCGCGCAGCACAAACTGGTTCTTCTCCCACAGGCCGTAGCCGGTGGCGGCGGCACCTGCCGCGGCGCCAACCGCGGCGGTGACGGCGAGGCCGCGCCCGATGCTTCGGGCGCGGCCTGCCAGGTCATTCTCCCGGGCCATCGGTTACTACTTTTTTTCTTTGGGCGGTTCGGGCGCGGGGGCAGGAGGTGTGGACGGGGCGGGGCTGGACGGAACCGGGCTGGACGGGGCCGGCGTCGCCTGCGTCGACGGCCTGGGCACGGGTGCCGGTGCCGGCCCTGTGACCAGGTTCGACGGCGGCGCCGGGAACGGGTTGGTGCCGTACGCCGGTGCCACCTGGGTCATGTAGTTCGAGAACTGCGGGCCAGCGATCATGTACCCGTCAATGCCCTTATAGAACTTGTCGTTGACTGTGACGTTCTGGCCAGGCCGGTCCTGGCCGCCCAGAGCGTCGCCGAACCAGGTCGCCGTCGCCAGGCCCGTGGTGTAGCCCACCACCCAGGTGGAATTATTTGTATCGTTGGTGCCGGTCTTGGCGGCGATCGGGAAGCTGGTCCGGGTGGAGATCCGCGGCTGGATCAGCGAGCCGGAGCCGCGGTTGAGAACTTCCTGCAGCGCGAAGCTGACACCCCGGGCCACCTCCGGTTTGATCGCGTCGCGGCAGCTCGTGGCCTGGGCCGGGAGCTGGGCGCCGGTCGCATCCGTCACCGAGGCGATGGCGATCGGCTCGCAGTATTTGCCGTCGTTCGCGAAGGTGGCGAAGGCGCTGGCCATGGTCAGCGGGGAGGTCTGGAGGGCGCCGATCAGGTTGGACAGACGCGTCATGGGAACGGGCTCGTTGGTCTGGCCGGCGTGGATACCCGCGGCGTCGACGATCTTCTGGATGCCGCAGAGGTCCACCTGGGCCGCGGTGGCGAACGTCATCGTGTTGATCGAGTTCGCCAGGCCGTCGACGACTCTCATGGGCTTGTAGTAGTTCTCTTCGGCGTTCTGCAGATCCTTGGCAGCGCCCAGGCCCTCTTCCGCCGTATTATAGGCGCCATCCACGGGTGTAGGACAGGTGTTCTTCCACCGGTAGTTCAGGGGATAGCGCCGCACTGCCCCGTTGAGGACGGTGTTCATGGATTTTCCCTCGTCGAGCCACTGCGCGAAGGTAAACGGCTTCATCGTGGAACCGGGCTGGAAACCGCCCAGGCCGCCAAGGTCGTTGCCCTGGGTGTCCTTCATATCAACGTTGAAGTTGATGACGGTATTGAACTTTCCCTCGGCCTCAAGGACCTGGGTGTTCTGAGCCATCGAGATGATCTTGCCCGAGCCCGGCTGCACGGAGACCAGCGAGGCGCCCCACTTGTCCGGGTTCGCCCCGGCGGAGCCGTCAACCTGGGCCTGTGCCACAGCCTGGGCATTCGGGTCCAGCGTGGTCTTGATGGTCAGGCCGCCGCGGAACACTTTCCGCTCGCGTTCCTTCGCATCGGCGCCATAGGCGGGGTTGTTGAGCAGCAGGTGTAGCACATAGTCGCAGAAATACGGGGCCGTCTGCGAATAGGGGCAGCCCTGGCGTGCCGGGGTGACCTTGGTTTCCACCGGGGTGGCGACGGCGGCGTCGTAGTCGGCCTGCTGGATCTTGCCCTGGGTCAGCATCAACTCGAGGACCAGGTCACGGCGGACCTTGGCGTTCTCCGGGTTGTTGATCGGGTCGAAGAAAGACGGGCTGTTGACCAGACCGGCCAACAGGGCGGCCTGCGGAAGGGTCAGGTCCTTGGCGGTGGTGCTGAAGAAGAACTTGGAGGCGGCTTCGATGCCGTAGGCGTCCCGGTTGAAGAACACGATGTTGAGGTAGCCCTCAAGGATCTGTTCCTTGGTGAACTTCTTCTCCAGCGCGATGGCGAGCTTCATTTCGCGGAGCTTGTCCCCGACGCCCTTGTTGACACCGTTCAGCAGGACTTCGTCGCCCTTGCCCTCGGCCTCGAGGGAGGAGTTGATGACGTTGTTGACGTACTGCTGCGTGATGGTCGAGGCGCCCTGCTTGTTGCCGCGGGCGGTGCTGACAAGTGCACGCATGATGCCGGTGGTGTCCACGCCGCCGTGCTCGTAGAAGCGGTTGTCCTCGATGGCGATCACCGCGTCCTTGACGTACGGCGACATCTGGTCCAGGGACACCCGGGTGCGGTTTTCTGCGAACAGATTCGCGATCACGCTGCCGTCGGCCGCAAGGATAGTGGTCGACTGGCTGGGCGGATCCACCTGCAGCTCCGCCGGGAGGGTGTCAAAGAATTTGATCGATCCGCTCGCCGTGTTGCCGGAAACCGCCGCGGCCGGGACTAACAGCCCCGCCACCAGGACGCCACACATGGCGCTCACACCCAGGAAAAGAAAGATCTTTCCGAGAGTGGTGGCCGTGTCGAATAAAGGGTTCTTGCCTGTCGCCATGTTTTCCACTTTACCGGCAAGTACTAGGCTTTAGCTCATGACCAAATGGGAGTACGCCACGATTCCGCTCATTATCCACGCCACGAAGCAGATTTTGGACCAGTGGGGAGACGGCGGCTGGGAGCTTGTCCAGGTTGTTCCGGGCCCCGAGGGAAACGGCCTGGTTGCCTACCTGAAGCGGGAGAAGCAGTAGCCATGGGCACCCCAGCATCGGCGGCGCAGGACGCCTCGGCTGCCGCGGGTCCCGCCGGCAACACCACCGCTGCCGCGGGCGCGTCGTCGGGCGCGGGCGCATCGTCCGCCGTCGAACAGCGCCTCGCCGAACTCGGCCTGACCCTGCCGGAGGTCGCCGCGCCGGTGGCCGCCTACGTTCCCGCCGTGATTTCGGGCAACCATGTCTATACCTCCGGACAGCTGCCGTTCATCAATGGCGGGCTGGAGGCCACGGGCAAGGTGTCCGCCGGCACGGAGGCGGCCGCCGACGAGGCCACCGTGTCCCCGGAAGCGGCAAAGCGCTACGCCGCGGTCTGTGCCGTCAACGCCCTGGCCGCCGTGAAGAGCGTCATCGGGGACCTGGACCGCATCACCCGGATCGTCAAGGTGGTGGGCTTCGTCTCCTCCGACCCGTCCTTCACCGGCCAGCCCGGCGTCATCAACGGCGCCTCTGAGCTGCTGGGCAAGGTCCTCGGCGACGCCGGCCAGCACGCACGGTCCGCCGTCGGCGTCGCCGTCCTGCCGCTCGACTCACCGGTTGAGCTCGAACTGATCGCCGAATTCGCCTAGAGCGCCGGTTACTTCCCATGCCTAAGTTAGTCCGACGCCTGTTTGTCCTTCCCCCGGATCTTGAGGGGGCGGCCCGCAGCTGGCGTGAACATGGCGACCGGACGCCCCGTGCCGCCCGTTTCGCGTCTTCCGTGATACTCCTTCGGGATTCACCCACGGGTCTGGAAACCTGGCTGGGTTACCGGCCGGGCACGTCGCCGCTGGGCGTGCTCGCCTTTCCCGGCGGATCGCTGCAGGCGTCCGACGACGACGCGGTCGGCTGGCTGGGCCCCTCGCCGCAGCATTGGGCCGAGCAGATGGGCACGGCCGACGTCGGGCTGGCGCGCCGCCACGTGGTGGGTGCCATCCGGGAACTGTTCGAGGAGACCGGCATCCTGCTGGCCGGGCCGGACCTCACCAGCACCGTGGAGGCGACCTCGACGGGCGAGTGGATGCGCGCCCGGGTGGCCGTGGCGGAGCAGGAGAAATCCTTCACCGAGCTGCTCGCCAAGCGCGGGCTCTCGGTGCGGACGGACCTGCTCAAGCCGCTGGTCAACTGGCTCAGTCCGGCCTTCGCGCACCGCCGCTTCAACACCCGGTACTTCGCGGCCACCCTGCCCATGAACCAGAAGCCCTCACTGCTGGCCGGCAAGGGTGTCTGGGGCCGCTGGGTCTGCGTCCGCGGCGTGATCAACGAGCGGGAGACCACCGTGCTCGGCGACGAGGTGGGCCAGGCGAACACGGCCGGCCGGCACCTCGGCGAGCTCCTGGTGCCGGGTTCTGAGATCATGCTGGAAAAGATGGCCGGGGCCAACGGCTGCATCGCCTACCTCAGCTATAAGCGCAAGGCCCATGTGTACCAGCCCGAGCTCGTCGAGGAAGACGGCAGGCTCATGCTCGAAGTCGAGGCAGCAACAACCGTCGCAGGCGACCCGCAGCGCGAGCGCTAGCGCGTTTCCGCGCCGCACGGTGGCCCGCCCGCGGCGGCGCCCTCGGGCGGGGGCGGGGGGTGCGGCAGTCGGCTCGGGTGCCGGCAACTCACTCGGGTACCGGCCCGCGGGCTTGTCCCGTCTTCGGCCCTACCAATGGACATGCCCCGGATCAGCCCGCGGATCTGGGGGGACATGCCCCGCGCTAGCCCTGGCCGGTGGACATAGTGGCATTATGCCCATTCCTCCCCGCCAGGAGTGGACATGTTCCGCGGCCCGACTCGCCAGGACTGGACATGTCCCGCGGCCCGACTCGCCAGGACTGGACATGTCCCGCGGACCGGTGGGCACGACTTGAGACGTCCCGCGTTCAGCCCGTCCTGCCGTTGGACATGCTCTCTGCTGTCCCGGGCCGGTGGACATACTGGCATTATGCCCATTCCTCCCCGCCAGGACTGGACATGTCCCGCGGACCGACCCGCCAGGACTGGACATGTCCCGCGGAAGGTGCGGCGTTCCAGACGCCGAAGGCCGGCTCCGTTTCCACGGGCCGGCCTTCGGGGTCTGCTGCTGAACGGTTTAGCGCGAGCGCTGGCGGAGCCGCTGCATGTCGAGGATGACGACGGCCCGGGCCTCGAGACGGAGCCAGCCGCGCTGCACGAACTCGGCAAGTGCTTTGTTGACTGTCTCGCGGGATGCGCCGACAAGCTGGGCCAGCTCCTCCTGGGTGAGCTCGTGGGCAACCAGGACGCCGTCGGTCGCGGGACGGCCGAAGCGGTCGGCCAGGTCCAGCAGCGCCTTGGCGACACGGCCGGGAACGTCAGAGAAGACGAGGTCCGAGAGCGAATCGTTGGTGCGGCGCAGGCGCCTGGCCAGGGCCTGCAGCAGCTGGGCGGAGACCTCCGGGCGAGTGCGAAGCAGGGTGTTGAGGCTCTCGTTCCTCAGGCCGGCTAGCCGCGTTTCCGAGACGGCCGTTGCCGTGGCGGTGCGCGGGCTCGGATCGAACAGTGCCATTTCGCCGAACAGCTCGCCCGGACCGAGGATGGCGAGCAGCGATTCACGGCCGTCCGGGGACGTGCGTCCGAGCTTCACCTTGCCGGAGACGATGAAGTACAGCTGGTCACCCTGGTCACCTTCCCGGAAAACCGAGGCTCCGCGTGAGAGGTCCACCTCGGTGAGCTCATCCGTCAACAAACGGAAAGCCTCGTCGTCGAGCGTGGCGAAAAGGGGTGCGCGGCGCAATACCTCGATGTCCATAAAATCTCCTGACTAACTGTGTCGGCTGGGGCGCTTCAGCCATTGTTTCAGAATTTTGCCGTCTCTGTGACGTACTTGGCACCGAAACGCCCCAGACGACGCCAGACGGACCACAGAAAGAGCACACATGGACCACGCCGGGAAGTTGCCGGGCGCCTGCGTCCGCTCGGTAATCCGCTCGGTAAACTGTCAGCCTGCGCCGGTAGAATCGGGGCTTACCTGCCTATAAGGAGCACCGGTGTTCGGCTTGACCATTTTGGACCTCGTGTTGATACTGACGCTGCTGTCCTACCTGATCCATGGCCTGCGCAACGGCTTCGTGGTAACAGTCGGCGGCATCGCGGGGTTCGCCGCGGGGGCCGTGGCGGCGTTTGTGTCTGTCCCGATTGTCAGCGATTTTGTGGACGACAGCGGCTGGCGGCTCACCGCGATCATTGCCGCCGCCGTGCTGCTCATGTTCCTGGGCCACGGCCTCGGCACAGCGATCGGGCGCCGGATTCGCAGCGTGGTCAGGATCAGCCCGCTCCGGGCCGTGGACCGGGTGGCCGGCGGCGGCGTGAACGTGGTGGTGTCCGCCCTGGTGATGTCGATGCTGGCGTTCAGCATCGGCGCGCTCGGCGTCCCCCTGGTCTCCCAGCAACTCGCCGAGTCCAGAGTGATCCGGTTCATCGACGGCGTGACGCCTACCCCGCTGAAGACATCGATGGCCCAGCTGCGGTCCACCGTGATCGGCGAGGGCATTCCGACGCTGTTTGCGGGCATCGGGCAGGGCCAGCCCGTGGCCGTCCCGGACGCCAGCACTGACACGCCCGCGCTGAACAGTGCAGCGGCGTCGGTGCTGAAGATCGCCGGAACCGCCTTTCAATGCGGGCAGAACCAGACCGGTACCGGCTTTGTGGTCTCGCCCGGCCGCGTCGTGACCAACGCCCACGTCGTCGCCGGAGTGCCGGAACCCGTGGTCGAAATCCCGGGCGGGGGTGCGCTGCCCGGCCGCGTCGTGTACTTCGATAGCCAGCGCGACCTCGCCGTGCTGGCCGTGGACGGGCTGCGTTCCGCCCCGCTGCCGCTCAGCTCCGATCTGCCCGCCGGGAGCGCCGCCGCGTTCGCCGGCTACCCGCATGGCGGCCCGTTCCAGTCCAAGCCGGCCACTGTGCAGGACATCGCCACCGTGCTGGTCCCGGACATTTACGGCAACAACCCGGCGCCCGCGGACGTCTACCGCCTCGCCGGCGATGTCCAGCCGGGCAACTCCGGGGGCCCGCTGCTGACCGTTGACGGCCAGGTGGCCGGCGTGATCTTCGCCAAGGCCACGAGCGAGTCCTCACTCGGCTTCGCCATCACGATGACCGATCTGGGCCCCGTCGCCGCCCAGTCGCCCGGGCTCGGTAACCCGGTCTCACCGGGCCAGTGCGTCAAGAAGTAGCGTCAGGTAATAGCGCCAGGTAGTGGCGTCAGGAATTCCAGTGCGCCACGAAATAGCCGGCATCAGGAAGTAGCAGCCTGGAGCCATTCCAGGCTCTGGCCGTGCGGGCCCGCGATGGCTACGGGCTGCCCGTTGTGGGTCAACAGGAACCGGCCGCGGAGCCGCTCAGCATCCATCTCGGGCACAACACTGGAGCCGTCCGCCTGCAGGATCACGGTGTGGCCCTCGTTGGAGAGCCAATGGCATCCGCGGCCCGCGGTGAGTTCCGCGATGGTGCCGCGGAACTGTTCCCGGCCCTCTGCATCGAGATAGGCCATGACCGCGCTGTGGAACACCACGAGCGTGGCGTCCGACGGCGCCCGCCCGGCCAGGGCGACGAGCTGTTCGTTGAGGTCCCCGGCCACCAGCAGCGGCGGATCGGCCTGGGCGACGGCGATGGCCTGCCGCAGCCGCTCCCGGCGGAAGTCCTGCTCCGGCCAAATCAGCGCCTCCAGCCAGGCGACGTCGTCGGGACTGCGGACGTTGAGGGGATTGAGGTCAATGCCGGCACGCCACACCACCCGGGGGAGCTGCGCCGGCAGCGGGACTGGGCCGGTGGTGGTGCAGCGAAGCAGCGGGAAGGTGCCCGGCTGTGCGCCTGCCGGCTGCAGACGGGTCACCGCGGCGCGGCCGGGATCCGCGCTGCCGGCTGCCGGGTCGCCGGGGTCAGCGCTGCCGGCGTCGAACTCATAGCCGTAGCGGTCAGGGAAGAGCGCGAGCCCGGCCGAGGCGCCCACTTCGATGAGCGCCAGCGGTCGGCCCTCGGTGGCCGCGATCCGGGCGAGGGATGGCAGCAGTGTCGCGCAGCGCCCCGCTTCGTTGGTCTGGGTGGCGCGGGCGAGCACGGTCCGCGAGATCTCGTCCCAATGCTCATCCAGGAAGCTTCGGAACTCCCGGTAGGGGCTGATCTGCGCGCCCAGGAAGCGCGCCGCGGCGAGCAACAGCAGCGGCTGGCGCTTGTTGTGCGGCCACTCATCGATCCGCCGGATCAGCTCCGGATCCTCCGCTATGGCCACCGACCAATCCTCGTAGCACAAGGAGTTGCCGGGCGCGTCGACGGTGCCGAAGTGCCGGTACCACTGCGCGGTGGCCGGTTCCGCGGCGGGTTCCGGTGCGGCTGCGGGATCAGCGGGGGACATGCTCAGTCCTGGCCGGTCTGCAGCCCGGCGAGGTATTCGATGCCGAAGCGGTAGCCCAGGATCCCGGCGCCGGCGATCACGGCCTTGCTGATCTCCGAGAGATAGGAGTGGTGCCGGAACTCCTCGCGGGCGTGGACGTTGGTGATGTGGACCTCGACGGCGGGCAGTTGCACTGCCGAGATGGCGTCACGGATCGCCACCGAGGTGTGCGTGTAGGCGCCGGCGTTGATGACGATGCCGATCGCCTTGCCCCTGGCCGCATGGATGGCGTCGACGAGGGCACCCTCGTGGTTGGACTGGAAGCACTCGACGTCCAGCCCGTGCGCCGCGCCGGCGTCTTTGGCGAGCTGTTCGACGTCGGCCAGCGTGGCGGTTCCGTATTTCTCGGGTTCGCGGGTGCCGAGCAGGTTCAGGTTGGGTCCGTTGAGGACCAGGATGGTGCCGCGGCCGGCACCGGCGGGGGTGGCTTCGCTCATGCTTGCCAATGTATCGCGTTGCGCCGGGGGACGGGCCCATCTCGCCGCCGCCCCGGCACTTTTTTGGGACCGGGGTTGCCGCCGGCCGCGCTTTCTACCGCGTGGCGAGCCGCTCGATCCGGCGCAGCGCCAGGGCGCAGACCGGCAGATAGGCCGGCGCCCACCAGGGGACTGTGAACGTCACGAGAGCTCCGCCTTCCTGCGGAATGACCCGGTGGCCGGTGGCGGGAATTCCGGCAACGGACCACGACCAGTACCGTCCCGCCTCGAACCCGGTCACGGTGTACGGCAGGGCCACACCCAGGATGGTGCGCACCCTGCCACGGCTGCCGCTTTGGAGCCCGCTGGCCGCGGGCCCGGTTGCGGACCCGGCAGAAGGACCGGCTGCGGGCCGGCTTGCGGGCCCGGCAGAAGGACCGCGGCTTGCGGTTTCCCGGGGGTCCGCCGGTGCGGGCTCCACACCGGTGATCGACGGCCCCCAACTGGGCCACCTCCGGACATCGGTGAGGAGGGCCCACACCTCGTCGGCGGGTGCGGCGACCCGGCGCGAAACGGAGAAGGCCATCCGACTAAGCCAGGATCGCCTGAGCGGCGCGGTGGCCGCTGGCGAGGGCGCCCTGAATGGAAGCCGTCTCACGGTGGTCGCCGCAAACGATCAGCCCGGACCGGTTTTGAACGGCTTCCCGGGGCCGCAGCGGGGGAAGCTGCACCGGGAGGGCGTGCGGGACCTCCTGCCGAACCACGAGTTCCCAGCCGCTTGTGGGGGCGCCGAAGATCTCGCCGGCGTGGCGGCGGACCTCGTCGTCCGTGGGCACGGGCCGCCCCGCGCCGAAGAGCGCGGATGTCTGGATGAGGTGCCGTCCGGCAGGGGCGTAGCTGTGCGCCGCATTGGAGATCACCGCAGTGTTGACCAGCGGCCCGCCCCTGCGGGCACGGCCGTCAACGCAGAGCATGTCCACCTCGCTGGGGGCCGCACTCGCCGCAAACCAGTGCGTGAGCACCCCCTTCATGGCCGGCACGGGGTCGCCTGTCAGCCTGCCGGCGGTGAGGGGATCGGTGGCGACGACCACTTGGCGGGCCCGTAGCGCGGAATCCGCGGCGGTGACCAGCAGCGCGTTCCCGTCCGGCGTGATCGAGTCCACCCTGGTCGAGGTGCGGACCGGGGTGGACAGTCCGGCGGCCAGCTGACGGGGGAGCGCCTGCATGCCGTCGCGCGGCAGTCCCGGCACTCCGCTCGCGAACACCCGGACAAGCTGCAGGGCGAAGTCGTTGGAGGTGCTGCCTCCGTCCTCCAGCAGCACGCCGGCAAGGAACTGGTCCACCACCCGGCGGAGTTCGCCGGAGCAGCCGGCCCGGTCCAGGGCCTCCCGCAGCGGACCATCCGTGCCGCGCCCGCGCCGGGGCAGGCCAAAAGCCGGGGTGGCCCACCGCAGCAGCCCTGCGACGTCGCGGGGCTTAAGGATGCCGCTGCGCAGGGTCTGCGGGATGAGGAGGGGCTCGCGCAGAGGGTGGGCGAGGACTGCGAGGGAGTCCTCCCGGCGGACCCGGACGCCGGCGCCGAACGACTGAAGCTTCAGCGCGTCGACGTCGACCCACCGGCGCACCGCGGGGTACGCGGGATTCAGCACCTGAAAGCCGCGGTCCACCAGGAACCCGTCGATCCGGTCCGTCCGGATTCTGCCTCCGACGTCGTCGGACGCCTCCCACACCAACACCCCGCGGCCGGCGGCCTCCAGCTCGCGGGCGCACTGCAACCCCGCCAGGCCTGCACCTACCACCAGAACGTCACAAGTTTCGGTCATGACTCATCCTTTCACGGCGTCGCATTCCGGGTCCGGCGGCCTCAACGGCAGCATCGCTGGGGCAGCGTGAGCGGGCAGCAGACGACGGCGGCGCCGCCCACTGACGTGGGCCACGCCGTCGTCGAACTGTGCCCGCCAGAACCAGCGTCCGCCGAAGAACGACGCGCGCTACGCCAGGTTACTTCCGGAGCGACTGCGCGATCTGGGCCATCACGGTGTTGTCCGCCAGGGTGGTGGCGTCTCCCACCTCGCGGCCTTCGGCGACGTCCTTGAGCAGGCGCCGAATAATTTTTCCGGAGCGGGTCTTCGGCAGTTCCGGGACCACCAGAATGGTCTTGGGCTTGGCGATGGGCCCGATTTCCTTGCTCACGTGGTTGCGGAGTTCCTGCACTATAGCGTCTCCGGTGTCCACGGCGTCCCCGCGCAGGATCACGAAGGCCACGACGGCCTGGCCGGTGGTTTCGTCCGCGGCGCCCACGACGGCGGCTTCCGCAACGGCGGGGTGGGACACAAGGGCGGATTCGATTTCGGCGGTGGAGAGCCGGTGGCCGGAAATGTTCATCACGTCATCGACCCGGCCGAGCAGCCAGATGTCGCCGTCGTCGTCCTTCTTGGCGCCGTCGCCGGCGAAGTACATGGTCTCGAAGCGGGACCAGTAGGTTTCCTTGAACCGCTCCGGGTCGCCCCAGATGCCGCGCAGCATGGCCGGCCACGGTTCGCGGATGACCAGGTAACCACCGGAGCCGTTGGGCACGGATTCGCCGAGTTCGTCCACAACGTCGACGGCGATGCCGGGGAGCGGGACCTGGGCGGAGCCGGGCTTCGTGGCCGTCACGCCGGGCAGCGGGGCGATCATCTGCGCGCCCGTTTCGGTCTGCCACCAGGTGTCCACAACGGGGGCCGGGGTTTCCTTGCGTTCGCCGTTCTTCCCGGCGTTGGCACCGATGACCTCGCGGTACCACATCCAGGCTTCGGGGTTGATCGGTTCGCCCACGGAACCCAGGACGCGGATCGAGGAGAGGTCCGACTTGGCCGGGATCTCCTTGCCCCACTTCATGAACGTCCGGATGGCGGTGGGGGCGGTGTAGAGGATGGAGACCTTGTACTTCTCCACGATCTCCCACCAGCGGCCCTGGTGCGGAGAATCCGGTGTGCCTTCATAGATCACCTGGGTGGCGCCGTTGATAAGCGGGGCGTAGGCGACGTAGGAGTGGCCGGTGATCCAGCCGACGTCGGCCGTGCACCAGTAGACGTCGGTCTCCGGATGCAGATCGAAGACGGCCTTGTGCGTGTAGGCGCCCTGGGCGAGGTAGCCGCCCGTGGTGTGCAGGATGCCCTTGGGCTTACCGGTGGTTCCGGAGGTGTAGAGGATGAACAGCGGGTGCTCGGAGTCATGCCCGACGGCGGTGTGCTCGGCGGAGGCGGTCCCTACGGTGTCGGCCCACCAGTGGTCGCGGCCGTCGTGCCAGTCGACGTCCTGGCCGTTGCGCTTGACCACCACGACGTTCTGGACGGTGTGGCCGACGCGGGCCAGGGCCTCGTCGACGGCGGGCTTTAGCGTGCTGGGCTTGCCGCGGCGGTAGGTGCCGTCGGCGGTGACGACGAGCTTGGCCTCGGCGTCGTCGATCCGGGAGCGGAGCGCTTCGGCGGAGAACCCGCCGAAGACCACCGAGTGGATGGCGCCGATCCGGGCGCACGCAAGCAGCGTGATGACAGCCTCGGGGATCATGGGCAGGTACACGGCGACGCGGTCACCCTTGGCGACGCCGAGGGACTCGAAAGCGTTGGCTGCCTTCTTGACCTCCTCGGTCAGCTGCGCGTAGGTGTACGTGCGGGTGTCGCCCGGTTCGCCCTCGAAGTAGATGGCGACGCGGTCCCCGTGGCCGGCCTCGACATGGCGGTCCAGCGCGTTGTAGGCGGCGTTGATCTCGCCGCCGACGAACCACTTGGCGAACGGCGGCGTGGACCAGTCGAGGGTCTGCGTGAAGTCCTTGCTCCAGGTCAGCAGCTCGCGGGCCTGCTTCGCCCAGAAGGCGGGACGGTCGGCGTCGGCCTCCGCGTAGTCGGCGGCGGTGACGACGGCGTTCGCCGCGAACTCGGCAGACGGGGCAAACTTCCGGTTCTCCTGGGACAGGTTTTCAAAGGCGTCGCCCTGGGGCCGGGCGCCGGAATCCTGCGTGGTCGTGGAGCCTGGGATGTGCTGGGACATGGTGAACCTCATCATTCATCGATCCGTGCTGCGCAGGACCTCCGTTCCGCCGCCGTGCCGGCCGTTTGTGCGGCGTCGGGCATCGGCTGGTCACGGAGGGACCGCAAAGAGCTGTTCCGAAATACACACTAACGCCTGGGCGGCCCCCGACGTGTGCCGCGTCACACAGTGAACCGTGAGCGGTGTTTGTTAAGCGACGAATGGTGGGTAAACGGCTACTTGCGCGCCATCAGGCGGCGCATGCGGCGCTGCACCAGACGCCGGCCCATATCCGCGCCGTGTCGCGGTCCGGCATCTGGCCGTCTCGGCAGCCACCCGCAACAACCGTCAAGCTATAGCGAAGCGCTGGCGGTATCCGCTGACCCCGGCGGCTCCACACACTGCCGCTGATCTTGCCGCGTCCGCCCACGGCTTGTCAGCTAGTGATCGGCCATGCACTTGGCTAGGCTGAGATGAAGTTGTGACATCCCGATGGAGGCGGAGGGACCGTGCGCGGTCCTCTATCTGCCTGCCTCTAGGCGGCACCGCCCAGGGTGGCGCCATGCTAAGGAGAACAGTAATGAACGAGCAAGCGAACGGGCAGCTCCAGACGCCGTCCCAGAGCCAGGGCAACCGTCAGGGCTCCAGCGGCGGGAGCACACCGGCCGGCTACGGCGAACCGCCCCGGTTCACGGTGGACAAGGCGAACGGCCGGACGGCCGGCAAGAAGAACGAGGCGGTTCTGGGGCCCTTCACCATCCGCGATCTCACCGTTTTCGGCTCGACGCTGATTCTCTTCATCGCATCGCTGATCCCGATGTTTGCCGTCCGCTACAACCTGTGGAACCTGGGCAGCCTCTTCTTCCTGGGTCTCGGCGTCCTTCTTCCGCTGATCGTTGCCGCCCTGTTCGTGGCGCGCCGGGTCAGCCCCGGGACGAACGTCCGGATCGGCTCCCTTTCGGTGGACCAGTTTGCCTCCGTGGTGGCGTCGTTCACGGTGGCGTTCTTCTTCCTGGCCATCGCAGGTGCCTTCGTGCCGAGCATGCTTCTGGCGCTCGTGGGCGCGCTGGGGCTCTTTGCCGCCACTGTGCTGGGCCGCCTGATCCCATACTTCGCCGGTGATTTCCTGGGCCGCGAGGAAGCACCCGCCCACATCGTGGCCCGCGAGACGGCAGAGCCCGTCCGCAAGCCCCGGGCCCCCAAGGCTCCGAAAGACACCAGCGAACCGAAAGCCCCCAAATCGGCCGGCATCGGCCAGCTCTCCGGCTGGGCCAAGCGCCTGACCTCCGGCGGCCAGGGAACTGCCCCGGGCGCGGATACCCGCGGCAATGGGTCCCACAGCGCTGCGCCGGGTGGCGGGTCTTACGCCGGCCCGGAAGCCGCCCCCGCAGGACCGGCCCCCGCAGCACCTGGCCCGGTCGTCGGCTCGACGGCGACCCAGAACGCCGGCATCGTGCCCGCCGCAGCCGCGGCCGCAGTGCCCGCTGCGCCCGCCGAAGGTCAGACCCAGGCCGCCGCAGCCGCGCCGGCCGCCGAAGAACAGACCCGGGCCGCCGGCGTCGTAACGACCCCTCCGGCTGCGCCCGCGCCGGAGGCAGCCTCGACTCCGGACACCACGGCAGGCCGGCCGGCCCCGGACGCCCGGCTCCGGGCAGCCGCAGCGGCCGAGGAAACCCGGGCGGCCGAGGTTCCAGCTGCCGCGGGAAACAGCGCCCCCACCACCGTGAACCCGCAGGTGCGCTCGCAGGAGCCGATCGGCGCCACCGTGGATCCGGCAAGCCGCCCCGAGGAACACCAGATCCAGCCCGTCCACGAGGCGTTCTGGTTCGCCGTCGCCCAGCCCCGGACGGCCTTTGACGAGCACACCGGTGCTCCGGCGTTCGTGATTGAGCCCGGCGGCTGGGTCCTCGCCCTTGAGGACCGGGGCCATGAATTCCTGGTCCAGCACACCGACGGCCGCGCCGGCCTGTTGCGTGACCTCAGCAATATCGAACGCGGTTAGCCAGACCCCGGTGGCCGCGGAATCCGGAGAATCACTGCTGGCGCGCAAGCGCCGTGCCCGCAGGATCAACCGGGCGCTCGCCGAACAGTATCCCTACGCGCACGCGGAGCTCGATTTCCGCAGCCCGTTCGAGCTGGTGGTGGCCACCATGCTCTCCGCCCAGACTACTGACGTGCTGGTCAACCAGATCACGCCGCTGCTCTTCGCCCGGTACCCGGACGCGCGGAGCATGGCCGAGGCGGACGCTGCCGAGCTGGAAGCCATCATCAAGCCCACCGGGTTCTTCCGCGCCAAAGCCAGGAACCTGATGGCGCTGTGCACCCGCCTTGTGGACGAGTACGACGGCGAGGTGCCGGCACGGCTCGAAGACCTGGTGACGCTCGCCGGCGTCGGGCGGAAGACCGCCAACGTGGTGCTGGGGAACGCCTTCGGCATCCCCGGCATCACGGTGGACACGCACTTCGGCCGGCTGGCGCGGCGGTTCGGCTGGACAGCGTCGGACGATCCGGTCCGGATCGAGTCCGACGCCGCCGAACTGTTCGAGCCCAAGGACTGGACCATGCTCTCGCACCGGGTGGTGTTTCACGGCCGGCGGGTCTGCCATTCCCGCAAGCCGGCCTGCGGGGCCTGTCCGGTGGCCAACTGGTGTCCCAGCTACGGGATGGGCGAGACCGACCCGGAGAAGGCAAAGAAGCTGCTGAAGTATGAGCTGGCCCCCGGCCGGGAAGAGCTGCTGGCGAAACTTCTCGCCGAGACGCATCGGGCTGCCGAAATCCGGATGGAATCGCAGAGGAAGCCCGGGTGACGGCGCGCCAGGACCTCATCGACCTCGTCGCCGCCGTGGAGGCGGGCACCGCGCCGGCGGCCGATCCGCGCTGGCGCGAACTCGTCGTCGAGCCCGGCGAACGGATCCGCCGGGCCGCCGTGCTGATGCTCCTTGGCTCGCTCGACGATGTCCCGGCGACGTCCGTCAAGTTGCTGGCCCCGGCCGATCTGGACGTCCTGCTCCTGCAGCGCGCGCAGACCCTGGACGACCACCCCGGACAGGTCGCCTTCCCCGGCGGCGGCATCGACCCCGGAGAATCGGTGATCGGCGCCGCGCTGCGCGAAGCGGAAGAGGAAACGGGGCTGGACCCTGCCGGCGTCGAGGTGCTTGGCATCATGCCTGAACTTGCGCTGCCGCGGGGGAACTTCCTGGTGACGCCCGTCCTCGGCTGGTGGGCGTCGCAGTCGCCCGTGCGCGTGGTGGACTACGGCGAATCCGCCCAGGTGTTCCGGGTCCCGGTGCGGGATCTGCTGGATCCCGACAATCGGGTGATGGCGACCGTCACCCGGGCCGGGCAGACCTTCCAAAGCCCCGCCTTCACCGTTAACGGGGTGGTGGTGTGGGGTTTCACCGGGATGATCCTGAACCAGCTGTTCGAGCAACTGGGCTGGGCGGTTCCCTGGGACCGCACGCGGCTGCAGAGCGTCGACACCTGGAGCAGGCTCGACGGCTGAGCCGGGCCGCACACATTCGGGTGGCCCCCGCGGACGCTATCCTGGCGCCGCGCGGCCGCTGGTGGGCTTTTTCGTTAGTTCGTCGGGGTCTGGGCGCGGTGGCCGGGCTCTGGGACATGCCCCTCGCCGGGGGCAGCGGGTGGACATAGCGCCATTGAGTCCGGTCCCGGGTGCAAAAAATGGACATGTCCCGCTGAACTGGCACCGGCCCGACGGGACATGCCCCGCGCCGGAGCCAGCGGATGGACATAGGGTCATTGAGTCCGGTCCCGGGTGCAAAAAATGGACATGTCCCCCGGCACGAAAAGGTCCGGGCTCCGTCTGACGCCCGACGAACTAACGAAAATGACCACTATCCTGGCGCCGCGCGGGACCTTAGCCCGTTGCCAGGCGGCCGCTTGGCAACGGCCTCCTTCTGGAGCGTGACATATCCACGATCAGCCCGGTCGCGGCGTTCTCCCGTACGGCAGTGATGCCCGCTGCCGCGGCTTTGATGGTGTTGAACAGCGGCGAAACGGCGACGACCGTTCCGTCCGGTGCCGTCAGCCTGAAGAAATACTTCTTCCCGCCGGCTTCGGCGATCTCAAAAATGCCAGCCAATGTCCTGCCTCCCCAAGTCCTTGCGTCTTTGCAACAGCCGGCGGAAGTGCCGTAATAACCACCGGTCTTTTTGAGGGTAGCTGGCGCCTCCGACACAGCACAACTCTACTGACGGGTACGTTCCGGTGGGCGGCCCCGGACGGCTATTTGGCGTTGTCGTAGGAGTCCACCACCGCCACGCTGACCGGGAATTCCACCGGGATCCGGCCGAACAGCAGTTCCTTGGCGGCAGCCGCGGCGTCCTCGATGGCGCGGATGCAGTCGTCCACAGCGTCGTCCGGGCAGTGCACCATGACTTCGTCATGCAGGAAGAAAACGAGTTCCCCGCCGGGGGTTCCGGCCGAACGCATGGCGCGCAGCCGCCGTCGTAGTTCCGCCAGCCAGCAGGCCGCCCAGTCCGCCGCGGAGCCCTGCACCACGAAGTTGCGGGTGAACCTGCCCCGCGAGCGGGCAATCGAAGCGGCCCGGCGCTGTTCCTCTGCGGTGGCGGACTGCTGGCTCTGCAGCCACTGCGCCGACGGCGGCGGGCTGCTGCGGCCCAGCCGGGAGGTGACCGTCCGGCCGGCCTCGCCCTCGCGGGCCGCCTGCTCCACGAAGCCGACGGCGCGGGGATAGGTGCGGGTCAGCTGGGGCATCAGGCGCCCGGATTCTCCGGTGGTGGCTCCGTAGATCGCGCCGAGCAGCGCTATTTTGGCCTTGGCCCGGTCACCGCCGAAACCCTGCGCGGCAATGCCGGCGTACAGGTCCTTGTCCCGCGCAGCCTCGGCCATCCTGGCATCCTGCGCCAGCGCCACGAGCACCCGGGGTTCCAGCTGTGAGGCGTCGGCAACGATCAGCTTGTGGCCGGGGTCGGCATGCACGGCGCCGCGGATCTGGCGCGGAATCTGCAGCGCCCCGCCTCCGCGGGACGCCCAGCGGCCCGAGACCACGCCGCCCACCACATACTCGGGCTGGAACCGGCCGTTCTTCACCCAGGCGTCCAGCCAGGCCCAGCCGTTGGCCGCGTGCAGGCGGGAGAGCTTCTTGAACGCCAGCAGCGGCTCGATTGCCGGGTGGCTGGACTCCTTCAGCTCCCACTGCCGCGTGGTCTTGACCTCGATCCCGTTCCGGTGCAGGGCGCGCATAAGCTCCTGCGGGGAGTCCGGGTTCAGCGAAGGGGAGTTCAGCAGCCGCCGCAACTCACCGGTGAGCTCCTCGAGCCTGGCCGGGCGGTGGCCTTGGGGCGGGCGCGGACCGAGGTAATCCGCGAGGATCTGCTCGTGCAGTTCCTCCTGCCAGGGAACGCCGGTGTGCTGCATTTCGGCGGCGATCATGGCGCCCGCGGATTCGGCGGCGAGCAGGAGCTGGAGGCGATGCTTGCGGTTGTCGGTGGGGCCTTCGACGCCGGCCCCTCCCACCTGGCTCAGCGCCTCCTGCTGGGCGGCGTATTCGGCGCGGAGCTCTGCCGGGGTGTGGCGGGGCGCCCGGCGCAGCCCGGGATCTTCAAACAGGGCGCCCTGCTCGGCGGGCGGGGGCGGCGGCTGCAGCGCCCGGGGCGGCTGGTGCAGCTCGTCGTCCTGGGTCAGTTTCTCCGCGTGCTGCGCATACGTAGTGTGGGCGGTGAACTCCGAATGTGCCAGGATCGCGCCGCACAAGGTCAGGTCGTAGCAGCGTTCCAGCTCGAGCCCGGCGGCGAGCAGGGCCGGGTACCAGTCCTGGGTGCGGTGCCAGATCCAGCGCGGACGCCGCTCTTCGAGTTCACGCACGACGCCGGCCAGTCCGGCGGCGCTGATGACACGGGGTTCGGGGGCGGCCGGGTGCGGGGCGCCGTCGGCGGTGAGTTCCTGGAGGGCTGCGCCGTCAGCGTGGGCGGCGAGCAGCATGTACATAGGGTCAATTCTGCCCTGTGGTGCGGCGGCGGTTGTCCACGCAGCTTGTCCTTTGCTTGTGCGTGGTTTCCACGCGGTTGTCACGCGGCTTGTCGTTTGCCTGGCGCCGGTTTGCCCACAGATCGCGGGCGCCGGTTTGTCCACAGATCGCGGGCGCCGGTTATCCACATAGCCCGGGGCGCCGGTTCCTGCGATCCCCCGGGGGCGGCACAGTGGTGGTATGAGCAAGCACCAGCTACCGGATGCCGCTCCGGGACCGCCCCGGGATCCGGAGCGGTGGCTGCCGGGCGAGTCGTCCGAGACTCTGCTGGTGACAGGCTTGGAGATACTGCGCGACGAGGTGGAACGCATCGTGGCAGCGGCCGGAGGCCACCTGACGACGGTGCCGGATGCCAGGGAGGCGGCGCCATATTGGGACACGGCGGCCGCGGTATTGGTAGGCAGTGACATCCGCGATCTGCCGCCGCGGCGCCGTGCCCCGGCCGTGCTCGTTGGCCTGCACGGGGACGGGGACAGCCTGTGGCACCTGGCAGTCGCCGTCGGGGCCGAACGGGTGGCTGTCCTGCCCGACGCCTCTGCTTGGCTGGCCGAGTACCTAAGCCGCTCCCGCTCGCCCGCGGCCGGCGGACGCGTGCTCGGCATCACCGGGGGCTGCGGCGGGGCCGGCGCCACCACAGCGGCCATCTGGCTGGCTCAGTCGGCCGCCCGGCATGGAGCACGGGTGCTGCTGGTGGACGGCGACCCGTGGGGCGGGGGGCTGGAACTGGCGCTTGCCGCCGAGGAAACCCCCGGCCTTCGATGGCCGGACCTGGCCCAGGCCAGCGGGAGCATCGATCCGCGCCAGCTCGCGGATTCCTTGCCAGTGGCCGGCGGATTCTCGTTCCTGTCGTGGCCGGGCAATAGGGATCGATACACCGGGGTGGACGCCGGAACTGTGGCCGGTGTCCTCGATGCGGCCCGGCGCGGCTTTGAACTCGTGCTCCTGGACATCGGCCGGGGACGTGAGGCGTTGCGGGCCTTCGCCTGGGAGTGTGACCGGATAGTTGTCGTTGCTCCCGCCCAGCTGCGCGCGGCCGTGGCAACGGCGCGGCTTCTGCAGGAACTTCCTCCGGTGGACACCGCCCTGGTGGTCCGGGGGAAACCGGGGGCCGCGTTGGACGGAGCCCTGATTGCCGAGTCTGTCGGGCTGCCCATGCACGGGATCATGCCGGAAGTCAGGGGCGCCGCGGCCGCGACAGAGCTCGGACGACTGCTGGACACCGGGCGCCGGCGCAGGGTCCGGCGGTTCGCCGATGTGGTGCTCCACCTCGGCGGTGAAAATACAGGATGAGCGCATATTTGGGGCCGCGGCGGCCCGATTGGGCGCTTGAGGCCAGCTCCGGCGTCCCGCAGTTCGGTGCGGGTGCCCGCAGCCCGGTAGATGCACGGCTGCTGGAGTCGGTCCGCGAGTCCGTGATGTCCGACGCCGGGCCCGTCACCGCGTCCCGGGTCGCCGCCGCCGTGCAATCGACTGGACGGCTTCTCGGAACGGCCGGCGCACTGGCCGCGGTCGAGAGTATCAGTGCCGAACTGAACGGCCTGGGCCCGCTCCAGGCCCTCACCCGGGATCCCGCCGTGACGGACATCTTCGTCAACGGGCCGGATGCCGTCTGGCTCGATCGCGGCAACGGCCTGGAAAGGGCACCTGTCACCTTCACCGGGGAGCCGCAGATCCGCGCCCTCGCAGCCCGGCTGGTGGCAGCCGGCGGGCGCCGCCTTGATGATGGCTCTCCTTGCGTGGATGTCAGGTTGGCAGGCGGCTACCGGATCCATGCCGTGCTGCCGCCGATCTCCACCGCGGGAACCCTCCTCAGCATCAGGATCCGGCGCGAAAAGGTGTTCTCGATGGAGGAGCTGCGGACGCTCGGCATGTTCGGCCAGCTCATCCGGCAGATACTGGAACGCCTGGTCGAGCGGCGTTTGAGCTTCCTGATCAGCGGCGCCACCGGTTCGGGCAAGACGACGCTTCTCGCCACGCTCCTTGGCCTGTGCCAGCCGGGCGAACGACTCGTCCTGATCGAAGACGCGTCCGAGCTGAACCCCGTCCACCCACATGTCGTCTCGCTGGAGTCCCGGCACGGGAACCTCGAGGGCGGGGGAGTGGTGGATCTGGGCGAGCTCGTCCGGCAGGCCTTGCGCATGCGTCCCGACCGGCTGGTTGTGGGGGAGTGCCGGGGCTCGGAAGTCCGGGATCTGCTGACGGCCATGAACACCGGTCACTCCGGCGGGGGCGGGACGATCCACGCCAACACCGCGGCCGCCGTCCCCGCCCGGCTGACGGCACTGGGGGCTCTCGCCGGCATGGCCCCGGATGCAGTGCGCCTGCAGGCGGTCAGTGCCCTGGATGCCGTGATCCACGTGGAACGGGCCGGAAACCGGCGGCTCGTGGCAGCCGTTGGAGTGCTGCAGGAGAACGACGCGGGGCTGGCCGTCAGCGCAGCGTTGGACGTCCTGGCCGGCGGGATCCGCTTCGGGCCGGCGTGGCCGCAACTGGCGGACAGGCTGGGGCTGGACCTCTCTGCAGCTGCGAACGCCGCCGCGCCCGACGAAGCGCGTACGCCGGACGTAACAGTAGTTCTGGAGGGCACCGTTGTTCCGGAGGGCACACTTTTTC
Organism: Arthrobacter sp. CG_A4; assembly: GCF_035985125.1. Lineage (NCBI taxonomy): Bacteria > Bacillati > Actinomycetota > Actinomycetes > Micrococcales > Micrococcaceae > Arthrobacter > Arthrobacter sp. CG_A4. The sequence continues at coordinate 72,035 of NZ_JAXCID010000008.1, forward strand.
CGGACGGCACAGGATTGCCGACGGGACCTCGCCGCGGCCGCCGCTCCGGGAGACTGGGGTGACGGCCGCCCTGGTCGGGGTCCTGGCTGTCGCGGTGTTTCTGGCGCTCTCACCGCCGGCGATTTCAGGCAGCCGGATCCGGGCGGCGCTTGCCGTCCCGCGCGACTCGTTGGCGGGGACAGTGGTTTCCCGCCCCGGGCGGTGGTTCGCAGGCAGGACTCTGCCGGGGCGGACGCGCCGGGCGGCGCCACACGTGCCCATGACGGTGGTCGTCCAGCAATTAGCCGCACTTCTCAAGGGCGGCCGCATACCCTCGAGGCTGTGGGATGAGTTGTGGACCCTCTACGGAGGGAATTCTTCGCCTGACACACGGATGGAGCGCAACTCCGGCCGCGGAGCCGGGCTGGCCCCGGCCTCTGTGTCCATGCTTGCCGCCGCCCGCTCGGCGGCAATGCGCGGGTCTCCCGTGGGCGCGGCTATCCGCACCGCGGGTGCCGGGCCCGGCGGAAGGGGCACACGGAAGGTGGGTCGGGGCAGCCTCGCGGGAAACGATCGCAGGGTGTGGGCCGAACTCGCCGCATGCTTCGACATTGCCGAGGCGAGCGGCTGCCCGCTGGCGGACGTGCTGACGCGGTTCGCGGCGCAACTCGACGCCGAGGACGATGCAGAGGCCGCCCGCCAGACGGCTCTTGCCGGGCCCAGGGCGACGGTCCGGCTGCTCACCTGGTTGCCGGTCCTGGGTCTGGGGCTGGGTATGTTGCTGGGCGTGGATCCTCTGCGGAGCCTGCTGGGCACCCCGCTCGGGACGGCGGCGCTCGCCGCGGGCCTTGCCCTCACCGCTGCGGGGCGGATCTGGTCCGCCAGACTGGTCCGGTCGGCGGCCGGGTCGCAGCGGTGACTGCTGGCGTCGGCGGTCTCGCACTGATGGCGATTCTGCTGGCCGCAGCTGTGACGGCGTATGGCGGCCGCCGCCGGGTTCGCCGGAGACTCAACCGCCAGCTTGTGGATCGTGCTGACGCCTCAGACCCTCGAGTCTTCGGCGAGGGGTCCAAGACCGTCGTCATCGGCGACGCCGGCCTGCGCGACACGGCCATGCTCCTGGAACTGATCGGCGCGATGTTGGACGCGGGAACGGGCATCGGCCGTTCGCTGGAGCTGGTGGCGGCGCTGGCTGCACCTGAAATCGGTGTCCCGCTGAGGCCCGTCGTCTCGGCGCTCGCCATTGGCGCCGGCTGGGACACGGCCTGGCGCAGCTCAAGCGTCCGCTCACCCGGACTTCTTGCCCTGCGCGACGCCGTGGGCTTCGCCGCGCTCACCGGGGCGCCATCCTCGGCCATACTCTATGCCCAGGCTGCCCGGATACGCCGCGAACAGTTCAGGGCTGCCGAGAAACAGGCGGCAGCCCTGGGCGTGAAACTGGTCGTCCCGCTGGGTCTTTGTTCTTTGCCAGCCTTCGTATGCCTCGGCGTTGTGCCCGTGCTGCTGGCGATGCTGCCGTCGTAGGCCGGAATAACGTTGAAGCCAGAGCCGCCGCCACGCATCCCGCCGCGATATCCCGCCCTGCCGCCGCCACATCCCGCACTGTCGCCGCGGTACCGCGCCCTGCCGCCGCCGTATCCCGCACTGCCTCCGCGGCCACACCCGCCCTGCCGCCGCCACATCCCGCACTGTCGCCGTCACCTGGACTCACTCGCGCCAGTCCAAACCGCTCTTCCACAGGCCGTGCCTCCACAACCCCGCCATTGAGGTGGTTATCCACTTGGCCAGGATCGGCCCTTACCCGCCGGTGCCCGAACAGGAAGAGTCGAAGCAACCGGCGGTTCCGCCGGAGATCCAAGAAAGGAAAGCACATGCCGATCAACCAGTATGTCTCCGCCCGCAGCCGCACCGCCGCCGCCGAAACAGGAGCCGCCGAGGTGCGTGAGATCTATCCGGGCGCCAGCGCCGCGGAGCCGGTCCCGCCTGGCCGGCCCGGAAGGCTCTTTGGTTCCGAGGCCGGGATGGCAACAGCCGAATACGCGATCGCCACCTTGGCAGCGGTGAGCTTCGCGGGGATTCTCGTGTTCATCATGCGCAGTGACGAAGTCCGCGGGTTCCTGCTGAATCTCATCCGCACGGCGCTCGCCTTGCCATGAGCTGCAGGTGGCAGGACCGGGAGGAATCACCGTCAGACGATCCCCGGTCCGCGGGGCTCCTCGGCTGTGCGGTCCCCGCAGGGTTCTGGGCGTGTGGCCGAACATCCGGGCGCCTGACCACGGGCGGCCATGCCCCGCCTCGAAGGACCCCGGGACGGCGGGCATGCCGCGGGGCAGCGGCGACGCCCCCGGCTGGCCGCGTCTCGTGGCGGCCGTGCTCGGACGGCGGTAGATGCCGCGGCGCGGTGACGGCCGAATTCGCCGTGGCCCTGCCGGCCGTGCTGCTCCTGCTCGCCCTGCTGTTGGCCGGTTCGGCCGCGGGAGTGACACAGCTGCGGCTCGAGGAAGCGGCACGGGCCGGCGCGCGTGCACTGGCCCGTGGTGAGGATGCCGCGGCCGTGGACGCCATCGTCCGCCGTCTTGCCGGCGACTCGGCAGCTTCAGCCGTGGCATTCGAGGGTGAATGGCTCAGTGTTACGGTTTCCGGCCGCGTTTCCGGAACTGTCGGTTCGCTGCTGCCGTGGACCCTCTCGGCCCGGGCCTGGGCCCGGGGCGAACCGTCCAAGCCTTACGCCGCGGCCCCTGTTGAGGACACCGCGCACGACATCGCGCAGGACACCGCGCACGCGCAGCCACGAAGGCAGGCTGCGTGAACAGGCAGAGAAGTCCGGGCATAACGCGGGGGCAGCTGCAGCGCGGCTCGGGGACAGTGCTGGCGCTCGTATTGGGGCTGGTGGTCATTATGGCGTCAGCCCTGATCGTTTTGCTGGGGCAATCGGCGGCAATGGCATCCCGGGCAGCGGCTGCCGCCGATCTGGCGGCCCTGGCGGCCGCGGATGCCGCACGCGGAATCACGCCGGGTGAGCCCTGCGCCGTTGCCGGGGAGGTGGCGGGCCGGAACAACGCCGCACTCCTCAGCTGTTTCGAAGGTGCCGGGGGAACGGTGCAGGTCCGCACCGAACTCCAGGTCAGAACGTTCCTGGGTGCGGCCACCGGACAAGCCAGAGCCGGGCCGCCGCCGTAGTCTGCGTCGATCGTGTTCCGGCCGCGTTGCACGGCGGGGACGGGGAGCTGCCCGCTCAGCGGGGGTGGCCCGCCGGCTGCACCGCAGTGGCCTGGCCCGGCTGCCCGGCCCGCATCTGGTCTGTGGCGTCCTTCAGCAGCACATCGATTAGCGTGACGGCGGCGTCCTTGTCGAGGGGGTTGTTCTTGTTCCCGCACTTGGGCGACTGCACGCAGGAGGGGCAGCCGGACTCGCATTCGCAGGCCTTTATCGCATCGCGTGTGGCGGACAACCACACCCGGGCCTTATCGTAGCCGCGCTCGGCGAAGCCGGCACCGCCGGGGTGTCCGTCGTACACAAAGATGGTGGGCACACCGGTGTCGGAGTGGAGGGCCGTTGATACCCCGCCGATGTCCCAGCGGTCGCTGGAGGCTACCAGCGGAAGGAGCCCGATAGCCGCGTGTTCAGCGGCGTGCAGGGCGCCGGGGAACTGTGCCTCGATCAGCCCGGCGCCGGTCAGCGAGCGGTTGTCCATAACAAACCACACGGCCTTGGTGAACAGGTCCCTGGCGCCCAGCTGCAGGGGCTCTTCACCGAGGATCTCATTCGAGATCAGTGCCTTGCGCTGGAAGGAGACCACCTGCGTGGTCACCAGCACGTCCCCGAAATGCACGGCCACGTCGCCCCACTGTGTGGTGCGCTGTGTTTCGAGGACCTCGATCTGGGTCACGTCCCGCGCCGTGGTGTAGTAGTCCGGGTTCGCCCGGCGCACGATCACGCAGTGATCATCCTCGTTCAGCTCCTCCACAACATAGCTCTCGCCCTGGTGGACATAAACGGCGCCGGTGTGGGCCTGGTAGTGCGTCTGCGGGGAATCCATCGTCCCGAGCAGGGAACCGGTATCGGCGTCGACGATACTCACCGGGCCGCCGCCGTCGGCCCTCAGGTTCACCATGGCTGCAGCGCTCTGCGGATGGGTCCAGAACCATCCGGCGGGGCGCCGGCGCAGGTACCCCTGGGCCACCAGCTGGTCTAGGAGCCCCTCGGCTGTCCCGCCGAAGAGGTCCAGTTCGGCGTACCCCAGCGGCAGCTCGGCGGCGGCGGCGCACAGGTGCGGCCCCAGCACATAGGGGTTGGAGGGATCGAAGACCGTTGCCTCGACCGACACATCAAAGATCGCCTCGGGGTGGTTCACCAGATAGGTGTCCAGCGGGTCATCGCTCGCCACGAACGCTGCGATGGCGTCCTGCCCGGCGCGGCCCGCCCGGCCGATCTGCTGGAACAACGACGCGCGGGTACCCGGCCAGCCGGCGACCAGCACCGCGTCGAGCCCGGAGATGTCGATGCCGAGTTCCAGGGCCGAGGTGCTGGAGACGCCCAGCAGCTCGCCGGAGCGGAGGGATTTCTCCAGGGCCCGCCGTTCCTCCGGCAGGTAGCCCGAGCGGTAGGCCGCCACCCTCTGCGGCAGGCTTGGATCCACCTCGTCCAGGAGGCGTTTAGTGATCGACGCGATGGTCTCGGCGCCGCGCCGGGACTTGATGAAGGCAATGGTCCGGACCCGGGAGGACACCAGGTTGGCCAGCAGATCCGCGGTTTCAGCCACAGCGGATCGGCGTTCCTTCGCGCCGTTTTCGCCGCGGAGCTCGGTCAGGGCCGGCTCCCAGAACGCCACCGTGGTGGAGCCGTGCGGCGAGGTATCCTCGGAGACGGCCCGCACCGGCGCCCCGATAAGCCGGCCGAAGGAGGTCCCGGGCTCGGAGGCCGTTGCGGAGGCCGCGATGAACACAGGCCCGGACCCGCCGGGGTTGTAATAGGCGCAGATGCGGCGCAGCCGGCGCATCAGGTTGGCCACGTGCGATCCGAAAACGCCGCGGTAGCTGTGGGCCTCGTCGACGATCACATAGCGAAGCCGGCGGAAGAACCGCGCCCACCAGGGATGGTTCGGGAGTATTCCGAAGTGCAGCATGTCCGGATTGGCCAGGATGAAATTCGCGTGGTCCCTGATCCATCGCCGGGAGGCGGGATCGGTATCCCCGTCGTAGGTCTCGGCCCGGACGGTCGGGAGCCCCAGCGCCCGGAGGGCGGCCAGCTGGTCGGCGGCGAGGGCCTTCGTCGGGGACAGATAGAGGGTGACGGCGCCGTCGTCGTGGATCTTGCCGGGATCGGCGAGGACCCGCAGCTCTGACCGGTGGATCGCGTCCAGCGCCGGCAGCTGGTAGGCGAGCGATTTTCCGGATGCGGTGCCGGTGGCTATGACCACGTGCCCGCCGGCGTGGGCCAGCTCGGCGGCCTGGATCTGGTGGCGGTACGGCTCGTGGATCCCCAGGGCTCCGTAGGCGGTGACCAGATCGGGGTGGGCCCACGCTGGCCAGGTCGCATGGACGGCCTGACGGGCGGGGATGGTGCGCACATGACGGAGCTGTTCCGGGTTCTGGCCGCGGCCCAGCAACGGAATCAGGGACTCATGTGGGTTCACTTGTACATTCTTTCACCCCGGCTGCAATCGCCCGGGCGAGGTACAGCACTTCAGCCGACCGACAGGTCCGCGCCCTCATCCGAGGCGGAGAGCATCAGGACGTGGCACACCGTGCGCCAGCCGAGGTGTGAATACAGCTTCTGGCCGTCGAGCGAGGCGAGCAGCAGCCCGGTTTCGACGTCGTGCTCGAATGCCTGGGCGGCGAGAGCCCGCATGATGAAGCTGCCGAGCCCGCGGCGCTGGTAGCCGGGCCCGGTGACGATCTTGTCGAAAATCGCTGTGTGGTCCACCACCAGGACACGTCCGCTCGCGGCCACCTCCTCGCCGGCGTTGACCACTGCATGGTGCACGCCGTCCGCTTTTGACGGCACCCACGTAAGGTCGTCATCCGGAAGCCAGGGGTCCTCGGAATCCTGGGTCTCCATGTCAACGATCATCATCGTCTGGGAGGCCGAGGTGACATTGAGACCGTGTTCCGCTGCCAGGAAGGTGTACCGCGCTGCGTCGTTGGTGAGGATGGTCAGGATCCGGGCGGGCACTTCGGCCGTCGCCGCGGCCAGCGCCGCGAACTCCGCAGCGGAGGGATCATGAGCGAAGAATTCCCACTCGTGGGTGGTGTCCGCACGCAGGGCAGCGGGGAAGCGGCCCTCTCTGCGGGTCGCGTAGCCCCGGCAACCGGCCCAGCCGGTGACCCAGATTTCCAGCAGGTGGGTGGTGTCTTCAACCATGGCGTCCAGACTCATGAGATGAGCGTATTCCAGCCCCGCTGCAAGCAACAGGGGCCGGGTCGGGGAACCGGGCCTGCGTAGGCAATTGTGACCGCGGCGGCGTCCGCGGTTGGAGCCGGGTCTCTGGTTGTTGCCGGCCGGTACCCATAAACCGGTACCCTTAAATACGTGGCGTTGAATAAATACGTGGCTTTGAACCGAATTGTGCTCTTTTACGGGTTTACCCCTCTGCCGGATCCGGACGCCGTCCGGCTCTGGCAACGCGCCCTGTGCGAGAAACTCGGACTGACCGGGCGCATCATCATCTCCAAAGACGGCATCAACGCGACCGTCGGCGGCGGGCTGAACGCGGTCAAGCAGTACGTGAAGACCACCCGCGAATACAAGGGCTTCCACGGCATCGACGTCAAGTGGTCCGACGGCGGCGCTGAGGACTTCCCGCGGCTGAGCGTAAAGGTGCGGGACGAGATCGTGTCCTTTGGCGCCCCGGGTGAGCTCAAAGTCGATGCCACCGGTGTGGTGGGCGGCGGCGTACACCTCGCGCCAGAGGAACTGCACGAACTTGTGGCGGCCAGGAAGGAATCCGGCGACGAGGTGGTGTTTTTCGACGGGCGCAACGGCTTTGAGGCCCGGATCGGCAAGTTCAAGGACGCTATTGTCCCGGACGTCGCCACCACGCATGACTTCATCAAGGAACTCGACTCGGGCAAGTACGACACGCTCAAGGACAAGCCGATCGTCACCTACTGCACCGGCGGCATCCGTTGCGAGGTGCTTTCCAGCCTAATGATGAACCGCGGCTTCAAAGAGGTCTACCAGCTCGACGGCGGGATCGTCCGCTACGGTGAGGCCTTCAAGGACCAGGGTCTCTGGGAAGGCTCCCTCTATGTTTTCGACAAGCGCATGCACCTCGAATTCAGCGAGGACGCCACGACCATCGGCGAATGCGTCCGCTGCTCCGCACCCACGAGCAAATTCGAGAACTGCTCCAACCAGGCCTGCCGGACCCTCACCCTCTACTGCTCCGGGTGTGCCGCCGACCCGGAGACGCTGCGTTGCCCGGAAGGCTGCGTCGCCTGATTTCCCGCGGACCCCGGGCCCGCGCAACTTCCCCCGGGCCCCGGGCCCGCACAAACTTCCCGCGGACCCTGGACCCCCGCACAGGCGCCGTTCACACCTGGATCCCGGCCGGACCTGCGTCAGATCCGGCTCACGCGGTAGGCGAAGTTTGCGGCCGCGTCCGCATCGACCGTGACGGTGAGGATGGCGTCGGCGGACAGATGGACCACATTCACCCGTGAGGTCCCGCACCGCAGGCTCAGGTCCACCAGATCGTCGTCACCCTTGCCGACGCTGAAAGAAACACGCTTCGTGCTCCGGCAGGCGAGGGTCAGCGCGTAGCTTCCTTTGGGCATCAGGGTGGTATTTTGCCGGTGTTCCTCGTCGGCTTCCAGGGAGCCGTGGCCGGTCTGGAAGACCTGGCCCTTGGCGTCGGGCAACACTTGCGCAACCCACGCGTCCAGTTCCGCCCCGATGACAGGCTGGTTCAGCCCGGGGTCCCGTGGAAGGGCCGCATTCGTGAAAGCAGTGGCCGACGGTAAGGAGCCACCTTCTCTTGAGAGGCCTTCGTCGTATTCGTACGCGCAACCGGCCAGTCCTGCGCCGAGGGTCAGCACAGAACAGACTAGGACGGCGGTTGCCGCGATACGCGTCCGCGGTCCCCGCGTTGCCGACGCAAGGGGCATACCCTGACTTTAGGCCCGGCGGGCAAAGAACACCAGAGCCTAACGGCACTGCCGGCGGGCAGGGATCGGGCCCCATGGCCGGTCCGCCGCGGGATCCACGGGCGCCAGGCCGACGTCGTCCGCATAACCGCATCCGGCCGGTGGCAACGCCGGCTGTTACGCCGCAGGCGCGAGGTGGTAGCCGTAAATGAGCGGCGCGTCCACGCTCGTCGCGCTGATCTCTACCGTGCCTGCGTCGGGCACCTTGATGCGGGCTGTTTCGCGGCTTCCGTTGCAGGCTGCCCCCGCTTCCGCCAGCCTGGTGCCGTTGAGGGAAACGCTGAAGAAGGCCTTGCCGCCGCCGTCGCAGCTCATGGTCAGCGTATAACTGCCGGCCTGCACTCCCGAGGCGGCCCTCACGATCGGATCGCGGGTGAGGATTTTGCCCGCGTCCTCCAGCACAATCCTGTCGGCCGGCGGCAGCGCGGTGGCCTTCCATGACGGAACATCGGCGGATTCGATGGAACCGGGTTGGGAGCACGCCGACCCGGCCAGGACGACGGCGGCGCAGGCGGCCGCGCCGGCGAATCTCAGCCGAAGCGCCGGCGGGCCCGACGGGCGAGGGGAACGGAAAGCCATTCCTCCAACCTACCGCGTGGGAACGGTGCCCCGGCCCGGCCTCGCGGCCCCGGCCCGGCCCCGCGCCGCAGAGTCCCCGGGTGCCCCTTGACCTTGACGCGACGTCAAGCTTTAGAGTCGGAGGACAGGTCCTACGAACACGGGAGCCAGGAGGAGGGCCGCATGGACTGGTCTGTGCAACAGATCGCAAAGCTCGCCGGCACCACCAGCCGGACCCTGCGTCATTATGACCACATCGGGTTGCTCAGCCCCAGCCGCACCGGTGACAACGGCTATCGGTACTACGACCAGACGGCGCTCGTGCGGCTGCAGCGCATCGTGCTCCTGCGTGGGCTCGGGCTTGGGCTGCCTGCGGTCGCCGAAGTGCTCGGTCATGAGCCGGACGCGGAGAAGGCACTGGGCCGCCATCTGGAATGGCTGCGCCAGGAACAGGACCGGCTGGCCCGGCAATTGCCTCGGTCCAGCACACCATCGAAGCAGTGAAAGAAGGAGGAGGGATCATGGCGGAGAAGGTGTTCGACGGCTTTGACCACACCCGGTACAAGGACGAGGTGGAGGATCGCTGGGGTGAGGACACGTATGCCACTTCCGACGCCTGGTGGCGCGGAATGGGTGCGGCCGGGAAGAACGCGTGGAAGCAGCGTTCCCAGCAACTGGGCAACGACTGGATCGCGGCGGCGCAATCGGGCGCCGCTCCGGACAGCGAGACGGCCCAGTACCTGGCTCGTCGCCACGTCGAATGGCTCGCCGGCATTCCCGGGACGCCCGCGACGGGGCTCGGCACAGGCAGCAACAAAGAGGTGAAGGGCTACGTGACCGGACTCGGCGAGATGTACGCAGCCGATCCCCGCTTCGCCGCGAACTACGGCGGTGAAGCCGGGGCAGCCTTCGTCCGCGACGCGCTGCGGGTCTACGCCGAGAAGCACCTCTAAACTTGACGGGGTGACTCCCTCAACGCAATTCACGGCCGGCAACACCCCCGACGCACCCCGCAGCGACCTCAACGGGCCGCTTACATCGCTCGCCGCCGACCTGCGGACCATCGGCTACACGGTCGACGGCGTGGCGGAGCTGCTCGGTCCGGCCGCGCACGCCGCTCTCAGCCGGGACCAGCTCGTCCCCGCCCTCATTGTCACCGAACGCGCCCACCAGGGCGGGCCGACGACGGCGGCGCTCGCCGCCGTCGTCCGCTTGTGGCTGCTGGCCGAACCGCAGCGGACCGGGACGCTCGACGCCGCCCTGCCCGGCGTCCGCACGGCCGGACTGCTGGACCTCGGCCTCGTGGAACCTTCCCCGACGGGCCTGATCCAGGCAAAGGTGGACCTGCGGCCGTACGGCTGGGACCCGACCGTCGGGGACGACGGAGCCGGCAGTGGCGGGGCGGACCTGTGGGTGGCCAGCGACCTTGCCGCCCACCAGCGCCCCGGTGTGCTGCGCCACGATCACGTGCTGGGGATCGGTCAGGCGTCCACCACCCTGGTGCAGGTCACCGCGCGCCGGCATGTGGCCCGCGCACTGGACCTCGGTACCGGCTGCGGGATCCAGACGTTCCACCTGCTGCACCACGCGGACCACGTGACGGCCACCGACATCTCCGAACGCGCGCTGGCCTTCACCCGCTTCAACTTGGCTCTCAACGCCGAAGCACTGCATTTGGACCCCGCGGACCTGGAAAGCCGGGTCAGCCTGCGTCTGGGCTCCCTGCTCGAACCCGTCGCGGGCGAGGAGTTCGAGCTGGTGGTCTCCAACCCGCCGTTCGTCATCACGCCCCGCAGCGTCGGGGAGGCCGCGGCGGACCAGTTCACCTACCGCGACGGCGGACTCCCGGGGGACGAGATCGTAGCCGCGCTCGTCTCAGCGCTGCCCTCGGTGCTCGCTCCGGCCGGAACAGCCCAGCTTTTGGGTAACTGGGAGATTCCGGCGGGGGTTGTCTGGGCTGAACGGCCGCAAAGCTGGGCCAGTCCGGACATGGACGTGTGGTTCATCCAGCGCGAGCAGGTTGGCCCGCAACAGTACGCCGAGACCTGGCTGCAGGACGCCTCAGAGTCCCGCGACGGCCGGCTGTACCAGGACTCGTACGCCGCATATCTGGACGACTTTGCCTCGCGGAATGTGGCGTCGATCGGCTTTGGGATGATCTGGCTGCGGCGTCCGGCGGGAGGCTCGACGCCGGTGATGTCCCGCTTTGAGGAGATCACCTATCCGATCGAGCAGCCCGCGGGCCCGCACCTGGGCGCCGCCGTCGAGCGCGCCGACTGGCTGGCAGCCCACGATGTGGCCGCCGCGCACCTGCTGGTTGCCGAGGACGTCACCGAGGAACGGCACCAGCGGCCCGGCGCCGAACACCCCGGCGTTATCCTGCTGCGCCAGGGTGCCGGTCTGCGCCGCACCAACCTGCTGAGCACCGAGCTGGCCGGCTTCGTTTCAGCGTGCGACGGCGATCTCTCCGTCGGTCAGATCATCGGCGCCCTCGAGGCTTTGCTGGGCGGGCATGAGGGGTTCGACGCCGGGGCCTTCCGAGGCAGGCTGCTCGCCGAGGTGGCGAACCTGCTCCGGGACGGCTTCCTGCTGCCCGCCTGACACCTTCGGGGCGGCCGGGCCGGCTGACGTCTGCTGCCCGCCTGACACGTTCGGGCGGCCGCCGGGGATCCGGCAGGCAAGTTCTGACGTACCTCATTCGCCGGCGGCGAAGTGCTCCCCTGCAGGGGAGGTGTCAAGCGTTTCTTTCATAGTTTGGCGGTGCTCGGTAGACTTGTGGGGTGAATGCAGAAACCCCAGCGGCGGAGTCGCCGGTGCCGCCGGCCGTCGGACGCCGGCCGCGCCCGGAAAAGAAAGTGAAAATCACCGATCCGAAGGCGATCCGGGCTTTGGCCCACGCCGCCCGGCTGGAAGTCATTTCCGAACTGTATGCGACCCAGGCGAGCCGGACGGCCACCGAACTGGCCGCCCAGACGGGCCTCACGCCAAGCGCTATGAGCTACCACCTGCGCGCCCTGCAGAAATGGGGCATCGTGGTGCCGGCCGCCACCGCCGGCGACGCCCGCGAACGCCGCTGGCAGGCCGCCGGCACCGACTTCACCATCAACTCCGGCGGGGGAGTGGCGAGCCCCGAGTTCGCCGTGCTCGACCTGGAGCTCGACGCCTACCGCCGCCGTGTCAATGCCTACGCTAAGACCCGGGACGAGCGCCGCCGGCGCGGCGAACTCGCGGACAGCCCCTCGTCCGTGGTGCTGGCCAGCAACCTTCTGTACCTGACGCCGGCCCAGCGGGCCGAGCTGACCGAGAAGCTCTTCGACCTGCTGAAGGACTATGAGCTTGAAGACCCGGACCGGATTCCGGCAGGCACCCAGCGCATGGCGACGATGTGGTCGATGATTCCGGATGACCGCGGCCCGGCCGCCGCACCGGCACCCGGAACGGCTGCCGCGGGCCCAACCGGAACGGCCGCCGCGGGCCCCGCCGGAACGGCTGCCGGACCTGCCTGAGGCTGGTTCTCGCGGTGCCGGGACGGGCTGCTTCATTGCGTCCGGAAGCCGGGCCCGGAGACCTGCGTTTTCTACCTGAATGCGCGGGAACCCGTAAAAATATGGTGAACTAGGCGGGTATGGGCGCATCTGCCCGAGCAACCTTTTTCTGTAGGAGCACCGTGCCAAGCAAGGCCAAAACCGGTAAGAAACTCGTGATCGTGGAGTCTCCCGCCAAGAGCAAGACCATCGCCAAGTACCTCGGCGAAGGCTTCATCGTCGAGGCCTCCATTGGTCACATCCGTGACCTCCCGCAGCCTTCAGAGCTCCCCGCGGATCTGAAGAAGACCTCGGTGGGCAAGTTCGCCGTCGACATCGACAATGACTTCAAGCCCTATTACGTGGTGTCCCCGGACAAGAAGAAAAAGGTCGCCGAGCTCAAGGCCCAGCTCAAAGACGCTGACGCTCTCTACCTCGCAACCGATGGGGACCGCGAAGGCGAGGCCATCGCGTGGCACCTGCTGGAAGTGCTCAAGCCCAAGGTTCCGGTCTACCGGATGACCTTCGGTGAAATTACCAAGGAAGCCATCCACCGCGCCATGGAGAACCTGCGCGATGTGGACCAGGACCTGGTGGACGCCCAGGAAACCCGCCGCGTCCTGGACCGCCTCTACGGCTACGAGATCTCCCCGGTGCTGTGGCGCAAGGTGGCGCGCGGGCTGTCCGCCGGGCGTGTGCAGTCGGTGGTGACCCGCATGGTGGTGGACCGCGAGCGGGAGCGGATGGCCTTCCGGGCCGCCTCCTACTGGGACCTGACCGGCCAGTTCGGCGCCGGGTCCGGCTCGTTCAAGGCCAAACTGGCCATGGTCGACGGCGCGAGGGTAGCGAGCGGCCGCGACTTCAGCGACGGCGGCGAGCTCACCTCACGCAACGTCGTGCACCTCAACGAGGACCTCGCCACGTCCCTCTCAGCGGGCCTGCAGGACGCCGATTTCCGTGTCCGCTCTGTCGACACCAAGCCCTACACCCGCCGCCCCACCGCCCCGTTCACTACCTCCACGCTGCAGCAGGAGGCCGGCCGCAAGCTCCGCTTCTCCTCGAAGAGCACCATGCAGGTGGCCCAGCGCCTGTACGAAAACGGCTACATCACCTATATGCGTACGGACTCCTCCGCGCTGAGCAACGAGGCCATCACGGCCGCGCGGCGCCAGGCATCCGAGCTGTACGGCCCGGAGTACGTGCCCCAGTCACCGCGGGTGTACAGCGGCAAAGCAGCGAACGCGCAGGAGGCCCACGAGGCCATCCGCCCCGCCGGTGACTCCTTCCGCACCCCGGCCCAGGTGGCCAAGCAGCTCTCCGGCGACGAATTCCGGCTCTACGAGCTCATCTGGAAGCGCACCGTCGCCTCGCAGATGGCCGACGCCAAGGGCTCCACCGCCACCATCCGCCTCGGCGCCATGACTGTAGGCGGCGCCGCGGACCGCAGGGATGCCGAATTCTCGGCCTCCGGCACCGTCATCACCTTCCCCGGCTTCCTTTCCGCCTACGAAGAAGGCAAGGACGAGAGCCGCGGTGACGACGAATCCGAGGAAGCGCGCCGGCTGCCGAACGTGGCCAAAGGCGACGCGCTGACCGCCTCGGAGATTGCAGCCGTCGGCCACGAGACCTCGCCGCCGCCGCGGTTCACGGAAGCCTCACTGACCGCCGAGCTGGAAAAGAAGGGCATCGGACGGCCGTCCACCTACGCCTCCACCATCTCCACGATCCAGGACCGCGGCTACGTCCGGAAGCAGGGCTCGGCCCTGGTCCCCAGCTGGATCGCGTTCTCCGTGGTCCGGCTGCTCGAACAGCACTTCCACGACTATGTGGACTACGAGTTCACGGCCGATATGGAAGCGGACCTGGACAAGATCGCCAACGGCCAGGCCACGGGTACCACCTGGCTCAAGCACTTCTACTTCGGCGAAGACTCCGATCCCGGGCTGCTAAGCATCGTCAACAACCTTGGCGAGATCGACGCCCGCGACATCAACTCCATTCCGATCACCGAGGGCATCACCCTGCGCGTGGGCAAGTTCGGCCCGTATCTGGAAAGCTCCGTCCCCACGGTGGATCCGAAGACCGGCGAAGTGGTGGAGGCCGCCCGCGCCAACGTCCCGGAGGATCTGGCCCCGGACGAGCTGACGGCCGCCAAGGCGATCGAGCTGATGGAAACCGCGGCCCCCGAGGAGCGTGTGCTCGGCGCGGATCCGCACACCGGGCATACCGTCGTGGCCAAGAACGGCCGCTACGGTGCCTACGTCACCGAGGTCATCCCCGAGATGACCGACGAGCAGATCGCCAACCAGCCGGTGGAGTATTACAAGAACGGCAAGCCGAAGCCGCCGAAAAAGCCCGTCAAGGCCAAGCCGCGCACCGGGTCCCTGTTCGCCTCCATGAGCGTGGACGCTGTCACCCTGGACGAGGCACTGCAGCTCATGAGCCTGCCCCGGGTGCTCGGTCAGGATGCCGAGGGCAACCCGATCACAGTCCAGAACGGCCGCTTCGGCCCGTACCTGAAGAAGGGCACGGACTCGCGGTCCATCGGCTCGGAAGAGGAAATCTTCACGATCACGATTGAGGCGGCAGAGGAGATTTACTCCCAGCCCAAGCAGCGTGGGGCACGCGCCGCCGTACCGCCGCTGGCGGAGTTCGGCCCGGACCCGGTCTCGGAGAAGAACATCGTGGTGAAGGAGGGCCGCTTCGGCCCGTACATCACCGACGGCATCACCAATATCACCGTCCCGCGCACCACCGAAGTCGAGGAACTCACGCGGGAACGCGCCGTCGAACTCCTTGCGGAGAAGCGCGCCAAGGGGCCGGTCAAGCGGACGACGGCGGCCCGCAAGGCGCCCGTTCGCAAGGCCGCCGCAAAGAAGTAGGGGGTGCTGCCGTTTGCGGTGCCGCACGCAACGTGATCGAGTAGGAGCATGACTGAACAGCCCGATCATCTGGACCTGCAGCCGCTGAACGACCTCGAGGAGGAGCTCGCCCGGGGGGAGCAGCCGGACGCCAACCCGGTTGACGTCATCCTCGCCTTCCTCAACAACGAGGTTTACATCGTCAGTTCCGATGCGCTCGAGGGCCCCGATGCCCAGATCGAGCCGCTGGTGCTCGCAAATTCCGCCGGCAACCCTGTCCTGGCCGTGTTCTCCCACCCAAGCCGCGTCACTGAGCAGTACCTGGCCGCCGCCCCCAACGTGCTGGGCACCCAGGGTGCCGCAGTCCTCGGCAATCTCGGGGAAGAACTCGGCATGGTCATCAATCCCGGTGCCGCATTCGGCTTCGAAATCGATCCGGAAGGCGTGGCCAGCATCCGCCGCGACTTCAAGCCAAGCGAAGATCCGGCGGATGCTCCCGGGGACGACGTCGAGCCGGCCTAGCGGTTAGGCCAGCCGCTGCCGCGGGGGAATAATGGCACCATGCGTCTAGGCGTCCTCGACATCGGCTCCAATACTGTTCACCTCCTGCTGGTGGACGCCCACCCCGGCGCGCGCCCGGTGCCCTTCGCGTCGCATAAGCGGCCGCTGTCCCTCGTGCAGTTCCTCGAGAGCGACGGAAGTATCAATGACGCAGGCCAGCATGAGCTGGTCGAATTCATCCTTGAAGCCCGGGAATTCGCGGCGAGACACAAGGCCGACGACCTCCTGGCGTTCTGTACCTCAGCCCTCCGCGAGGCCACCAACGGACCCGCCGTACTGGCCCGCGTCAAGCAGGAAACCACGGTCACGCTCCGAGAACTCACCGGCAGCGAAGAAGCCTCCATGACCTTCTTCGCCGTGCGCCGCTGGTACGGCTGGGGAGCCGGTGCCATCCTGAACCTGGACATCGGCGGCGGATCCTTCGAGATGGCCTACGGCGAGGACGAACTCCCCGAACTCGCGACGTCCGTCCCGCTCGGGGCGAGCCGGCTCACCCGCGACTGGCTGGCCGAGGACCCGCCCTCGGCCAGGAGCGTCAAGGAGCTGCGCCGTTACATCCGGGCCACGCTCAAGCCGGTGGCGCGGGACTTTGAGAAGCTGGGCAAGGCGAACCATGTGGCGGGCACCTCTAAAACGTTCCGCTCGCTGGCCCGGATCGCCGGGGCCGCGCCGAGCGGCGCCGGCCCCTATGTCAAGCGCGAACTTTTCGCAGCCGATGTGGGGCTTTGGGCCCAGCGCATCTCGGCGATGGAGGTGGAGGACAGGCTGCACCTTCCCGGCGTCTCTGAAGCCCGCGCCGCCCAACTGCTGGCCGGGGCCCTGGTGGCCGAAGCAGCACTGGAGCTTTTCGAGTTCACCAGCATAGAGATCTGCCCCTGGGCGCTGCGTGAAGGTCTCATTCTCCGGCGCCTGGACCAGCTCGTCTTCGAGGGCCCGCTGGAGCCGGTGCTGCACGTCGTCCAGGGGCCTCCGGCCGAGACTCCGGCGCCGGAAGCTCAGCCGCCGGACGCTCAGCCGCCGGTCGCGGCAACTATGGACGCGGGCTAGCACCGGACGCGGGTCAGAGATCATCTTCGTTAGCTCGTCGGGGGTCAGACGGAGCCTGGACCTTTTCGCACCGGGGGACATGCGCATTTTTCGCACCCGGGACCGGACACAATGGCCCTATGTCCATCCGCAGCCCCCGGCGCGGGGCATGTCCCTTTGAGCGAGTGTCCAGTCCTGCGGGACATGCGCATTTTTCGCACCCGGGACCGGACACAATGGCACTATGTCCATCCGCTGGCCCCGGCGCGGGGCATGTCCCAGAGTCCGGCGACTGCGCCCAGACCCCCGACCACCTGACGAGAATGCCCACTAGCACCGGAGGCGGATTAATATGGAAAGCGCCGGGCGGCTTCGCAGAAGGAGCTGGGGGAACTCTTCTGCAGCCACCCGGCGCCACGCCGGTCCCGGAGGGCCGACTATCATCACTCGCACCTTGGTTGAGGCAGTCTTCATGGTAGGCGCCGACCTTGGGTGTTTCAGCAGAATTGCCTGTGCGTTGGCTGGAAAGGCGCCGGGGCGGGCGCACGGTCACCCGGCCGCTCCGCATGCAGCCCCAAAAACAGCGACGGCACCGGCCGTCCGCTGCGGGAAAATGGGGGAAAACCCGCTGCAGACCACCGGCGCCGGGCGGACATCCGCATGTCCGCCGTATCACTCGCACCCTCAATGAGGCACTCACCACACTAGTTCCGGAGATTGTGAACAGGCTGCGCCGAGCATGTGCGCTGGCTGGGAATCGGGCCGGACTGCAATGATGGGGGCATGAGTATTCGAATCGCATTCCTGGGCTGTGGGTCAATGAACGAGGCAATTTTGGGTGGCCTGATCGAGGGCGGCACCGCACCGGCGGACATCGTCGCTACGGTCCGCCGCGCAGGGCGGGCCGCCGAACTCGCCGAACGGCACCACGGCATCACGGCCATCGCCGGCGAGGAGGAGCCCGAGAACAACAAACAGGCCGCCACCGGCTCCGGCGTCGTTATCCTGGGAGTCAAGCCCGTGGGCACCGCGGACCTGGCCCGGGAAATCGGTGGTTCGCTGGCGCCGGACACGATCGTTATCAGCGTCGCCGCCGCCGTCTCGATCGAGCAGCTGGAGGCGGCGCTCCCGGCCGGCCAGCCCGTGATCCGCACCATGCCCAACACACCTGCAAAGCTGGGCCGCGGCGTCGTCTCCGTGTCGCCCGGGACCAGCTGCTCCGCCCAGCAGCTCCAGCTGGCCAAAGATCTCCTCTCCGCGGTCGGAACCGTCGTCGAGATCCCCGAAGAGCAGGTGGACGCGCTGTCCGCGATCAGCGGGTCGGGCCCGGCATACGCGTTCTATCTGGCCGAAGCGATGGCTGCGGCCGGCGTCGAACTGGGGCTCGACCCCGAGCTGTCGCTGCTGCTGGCGCGTGAAACGGTCGCCGGGGCCGGCTTTATGCTGGCCGAGCCGGGCGCGGATCCCACGGCGCTGCGCAAGGCGGTCACCAGCCCGAACGGCACCACCGAACGGGCCATCGCCACCTTCGACGAGCGGGGACTGCCGGCGATCATCGCCGCGGGCGCCCGTGCTGCGGCCGCCCGCGCCGGGGAGATCACGACGCAGCTCGCCTAGCCTCCGGGGCGGTGGGTGCTACGGCCGGGCGGCGAACCGCTCCAGCAGGTCCACGTGCCCGGACACGATGAGCATGTCCCGCGAGGACACCTTCGTCTCCGGCCGGGCATAGGTGAAGTCCTCGCCCGGGGATTTCACGCCCACAATCGTGACGCCGTACTTGGACCGGACCTTGGATTCGTCCAGGGTGAAGCCCACAGTTTCGCGCGGCGGGTACATTTTTACGATCGCGAAGTCGTCGTCGAACTCGATGAAGTCCAGCATGCGGCCGGAGACCAGGTGGGCGGCGCGGACCCCGGCGTCGGCCTCCGGGTAGATCACGTGGTTGGCGCCGATCCGGGTCAGGATTTTACCGTGCGAGGGCGTGATGGCCTTGACCCAGAGGTGCTCGATCCCAAGATCCACTAGATTGACCGTGATCAGCACCGAGGACTCGATCGAGGTGCCCACGCCCACCACCGCGGAGCTGAACTCTTGCGCGCCAAGCTGGCGCAGCGCATCGATGTTGGTAGCGTCGGCCTCCACGACGTGGGTCAGGATGTTGGACCACTTCTGCACCAGGGTCCGGTCGCGTTCGATGGCCAGCACCTCGCGGCCCTGCTTGACGAGCTGTTCGGCCGTGGATGCGCCGAAGCGGCCCAGCCCGATCACCAGCACTGGGGCGTTGTGGGCGGGGCGGTTGACGGCGCCTGAGGAACTAGCCAATGATCGGTCTCTCTTCCGGGTAGTGGTACAGCTGGCTGCGCTGGCGCAGGGCCAGGGCGGCGGCAAGGGTGACGGTCCCGACACGGCCGGCGAACATAAGGGCGGCGAGGACGTAAACGCCCGACGGCGGCAGCTCGGCACTGAGGTTCGTGCTGAGGCCCACCGTAGCGAACGCGGAAATGGTTTCAAAGAGCACCCTGTCCAGCGACGCCCCGCTGATGTGCAGCAGCAGCATGGCCGACACAGCGACGAGGGTGGCGCCGGCGACGATGACCGAGATGGCCACCCGCATGGTGCCCTCGGGGATGGTGCGGCCGTAGACCTTGACATCGGAGTCACCGCGGGCCTCGGCCGCGATCGCCAGGAACATCACCGCGATGGTGGTCACCTTTATACCGCCCGCCGTCGACGCCGAGCCGCCGCCGGCGAACATCAGGGCGTCGGTCAGCAGCATCGTGGTGGAATCCAACTGGTTCTGGTCCACCAGATTGAAGCCGCCGGAGCGCGTCATGACGGATGCGAACAGCGATTGTGTGATCTTTTCGCCAAGGTCCATGCCGCCGATGGTCCGCAGATTATCCCACTCCATCAACCCCCACAGCAGGGTCCCGGCAACCAGCAGGATCAGCGTCACCTGGATGGTCAGCTTGGTGTGCAGGTTCCATTTCCTCCAGTTGAGGCCGTTCTGCTGCAGAACCAACACCACAGGGAAGCCCAGGCTGCCAAGGAAAACACCGACCATCAGCGGGACGAGGATCCACAGATCGGTCCCGTAGGGGACGATGCCGTCCGAGTGCGGCGTGAAGCCGGCGTTGTTGAACGCGGAAATCGCATAGAACACGCCGTGCCAGACGGCCTGGCCGAAGCTTTCCCCGAGGGCGAGGAACCGGGGGATCAGCGCGACGGCGAGGGCAGCCTCGATCACCACCGACGTGACGATAACGATCCGCAACAGGGTGCCGACCTCGCCCAGGCGGCCGGCGTTCATGGCCTCCTGTGCGATCAGTTTGCCGCGGACACCGAGTTTCTTGCTGACCATGAGGGCCAGCAGGGAGGCCAGCGTCAGGGTGCCCAATCCGCCCACGAAGATGCCGATCAGGATCATGAGCTGGCCGAAGAAGGACCAGTGCACGGCGGTGGAGACCACGGTCAGGCCCGTGACGCAGACGGCGGACACCGCGGTGAACAGGGCCTGGTGCAGGGGAGTAGGATCCCCCGTGGCGGAGGACACTGGCAGCGAGAGCAGGGCGGTGAAAACCAGGATCACCACCCCGAACGCGGTCAGGGCGAGGCGGGCCGGGGAGGTGTTGGCGATATTGTCGATGAAGTCGCGCAGGCGGGTGAAAATCCACAGGCCCTCCCGCTCCGGAGTGCCGGGGTGCCAGCTTGCCGGGCTCTTGGACCTCGACTGGCTTTGCGTCATGTGTGGCTTATCCTCGCTTGAAACTGCTTCCCTGAGTAGTAAACCACTAAACCCCGCTCAATGACCGGGGAGCGGGGCGCAACGCTCGGGTAGCCTGTGAATGATGACATACCTGCCCGGGCTCGCCTCGACCACACTGCCAACCACAGTGGTGTGGGACCCAGCCATGACCGCCTACAACTTCGGCCACAGCCACCCGATGGCGCCGGAGCGGATGGAACTCACCGAACGGCTGGCCCGCAGCCTGGGGTTGCTGGACCTGGACCATGTCTCCGTGGCGGCACCGGACGTGGCTACCGACGCCGAGCTGTGCACCGTTCACAGCCCGGAATTCGTCGCCGCCGTCCGGCGCGTCAGCGCTGACCCGGAGACCCCGGACGAAGCGCGGGGGCTGGGCACCGAGGACGATCCGGCGTTTGCCGGCATGCACGAAGCCAGCGCCCGGCTGGCCGGCGGCTCCCTGCTGGCCGCCGCGGCGATCCTGGACGGCAGCGCGGTCCGTGCGGTGAACTTCGGCGGGGGCATGCACCACGCGGCGCGCGAACGCGCCAGCGGCTTCTGCATCTACAACGACGCCGCCCTTGCGATCCAGCGGCTGCTCGACGGCGGCATGCAGCGCGTCGTATACATCGACATCGACGCCCACCACGGCGACGGCACCCAAAGCATCTTCTGGGACGATCCGCGGGTGCTGACCATTTCCCTGCACGAATCCGGGCTGACCCTGTTCCCGGGCACGGGCTACGCCAATGAAATCGGCGGACCGGACGCTCAGGGCAGCGCCGTCAACGTGGCACTGCCGGCCGGCACGGGTGACGCCGGCTGGCTGCGGGCCTTCCATGCCGTGGTGCCGCAGCTCGTGGGCGCCTTCGAACCCGAGGTCATCGTCAGCCAACACGGCTGCGACTCCCACCGGCTGGATCCGCTGACCCACCTCAACATCAGCGTCGACGGCCAGCGCGAGGCCGCCACCACCATCGGCAACCTCGCCGCCCGCTACTGCGACAACCGCTGGATCTCCACCGGCGGTGGCGGCTACAACGTCATCACGGTCGTGCCGCGGTCCTGGAGCCACCTGATCGGGATCGCGTCCGGCCGTCCCGTCCCGCTCCGCGCCCCCGTCCCGGCGGACTGGCGCACCTACGTGAAGGACAAGTACGGGGCCAAGTACGGTGTGGAACCGCCCGAACTGATGGGCGACGGCGTCGACCTCTGGTGGCGCTCCTGGGAAGTCGGCTTCGACCCCAACGACAAAGTGGACCGCACCGTGATGGCCACCCGCAAGGAAATCTTCCCGCTGTACGGCCTGGACCCGTGGTTTGACTAGCCTGGTTTGGCTAGCGCCGCCGAGGCGCAATTGGTGGATGCCATCAGGCGTATATGTCGCTAGTGTGGAGGCATGGTGACAGATGACGTATTTGCCGTCATTGCTGAGGCAACCCGGCGTGACATTCTGGTATCCCTCCGCAAGGGGGACAAAGCGGTGGGGGAGCTGGTCCAGGAGCTCGAAGCAAGCCAGCCCACCATTTCCAAGCATCTGAAGGTCCTCCGCGAAGCGGATCTTGTCAGCATGCGCGCGCAGGGACAGAGGCGCTACTACACGCTGAACACCAAGCCCCTAGCCGGCGTCGCCAACTGGCTGGAGACGTTCGACGTCGGGCCGGTGGCCGCCGCGACCGCCCCGGCCCGGATCCCGGACACCTTGCCCAGGCCGGCCCCGGCGACCCTGGCCGAGGCCGCAGCCGCTCAGGCTTCACCGCCGGCCGCGGCGCTGGCCGGGCGTGCAACGGGCGGCCTGCTGAGCCCCGCCGTCGTGATCCCGGTCGGCACGGGCGGCGAGGACAAGATGCCGCAACAGATCGGCCGCACGGTGGGCCGCGCCGCCACCAAGGCCGCGGACCTGCTGGCAAACCTGCCCAAATTCGGCCGCAGGAAATAGCCCAACTAACTCGCTGCAGGGCCGTTTTGAGCGCCCGTTTTGGGCGGCCAGAACGGCCCCTGCTGTTAGCGGGCATTTTCGTTAGTTCGTCGGGGGTCGGACGGAGCCTGGACCTTTTCGCGCCGGGGGTAACGGGGGACATGCCCATTCTTCGCACCCAGGACGGGGCGTAATGACACTATGTCCATCCGCCGGCCCCGGCGCGGGGCATGTCCCTTTGGTCCGGTGTCCTGTCCAGGGGGACATGCCCATTCTTCGCGCCCGGGACTGGGCGTAATGACACTATGTCCATTCGCTGGCCCTGGCGCGGGACATGTCCCGGAGCCCGGCCGGCGCGCCCAGGCCCCGACGAACTAGTGAAAATGCGCGTTAGCCACTTGGGTTGGACTGCCGGACCCGGTCAGCGGGGGAGCAGCCGCACATGGTCGGGGGTCAGCTCGGAGATCCGGCTGACGCCGAGCAGCGCCATGGTGCGGAGCATATCGGTTTCCAGGATCTGGATGGCCCGGTCCACGCCCGCCCGGCCGCCGGCCATCAGCCCGTAGAGGTAGGCGCGGCCGATCAGGGTGAAGTCCGCGCCCAAAGCCAGCGCCGCGATGATGTCCGCGCCGCTCATGATCCCGGTGTCCAGGATGATCGCGGCGTCGCTGTTGTCGGTCCGGAGCGCGGCGGAGACCTCCGGGAGCAGGTGGAACGGGATCGGGGCCCGGTCCAGTTGGCGTCCGCCGTGGTTGGACAGCACGACGCCGTCAGCACCGTGGTCCACCACCTTGCGGGCATCGTCGACCGTCTGGATGCCCTTGACCACGAGCTTGCCCTGCCAGGTCTCACGCAACCAGTCGAGGTCCGCGAAGGTCAGGGTGGGATCGAACATGGAATTGATCAGGTCCGCGACCGTTCCCGTGTAGCGCGAGAGCGAGGCGAACGCCAGCGGCTCGTGGGTTAGGAAATTGAACCACCAGGCCGGGCGGTAGGAGGCATCCAGCACGGTCTTGAGCGTCAGCGCAGGCGGGATGGTCATGCCGTTGCGCACGTCGCGGAGCCGGGCTCCGGCGACGGCGGTATCCACCGTGACCATGAGGGTGTCGTTACCGGCCCTGGCGGCGCGTTCGATGAGTTCGAGCGAGCGGTCCCGGTCCGTCCACAGGTAGAGCTGGAACCAGTTCCGGCCGTCCGGGGCGGCGGCGGCCACATCCTCGATCGACGCCGTGCCCATCGTGGAGAGGGTATAGGGGATGCCGGCCGCCGCGGCGGCCTGGGACCCGGCGTACTCGCCCTCGGACTGCATCATCCGGGTGAATCCTGTGGGGGCAATCCCTACCGGCAGCCGGGACGGCTTGCCAAGGATCTCGGTGCCGAGGTCCACGCTGGAGACGTCGCGCAGGATGCCGGGCCGGAACTCGATGTCGAGGAACGCCTGGCGCGCACGGCGCAGCGTGATCTCGGCTTCCGCGGCCCCGTCGGTGTAGTCGAAGGGCGCTTGCGGCGTGCGGCGCTTGGCGATGTCGCGGAGGTCCCAGATGGTGCTGGCGCGGCGCATCCTCGCGGCACGGCTGAACTCCGGTTTTTTGAACTGCATGAGCGGCGCGAGGTCCGAGTACTTCGGGACGCGTCGCTTCAGGGCAGCCGGAAGAATGCTGCCCGGGTGGCCGGCCGGGGCACCCGCCGCGGGGCTGACCGGGTGGCCGCCCGCCGCGGGGCCGTCCGGCGTGGTGGCTGCGGGAGTGGTGGGCACCTCGGTGTTGCCGGGCTCGATCGTCTGCGTCATGGTTGCCTCCGGGCAGGTCTCGTTTTTCCTGGGTATCTGCATGGCTGGCGAAACTCGACCAGGGATGTGGTCCAACCACAGTCTAGCGGTGTGGTCCAACCACATCAAGTACGATGGTGCCATGCGTACCCATCAGCTTGTCCTGACGTGGATCGAGGGCGAGCTGTCCGGCGGCCGGCTGGTTCTGGGCGGACGACTGCCGGCGGAGCGGTCCCTCGCCGGGCAGCTCCAGGTCTCCCGTACTTCCGTCCGCGAGGCCATCCGGGTTCTTGAGGCCATGGGGGTGCTCCGGGCCGGGGTGGGTTCCGGCCCGGACGCGGGCACCGTGGTCATTGCCGACCCCACTGCCGCCCTGGGCTCGGCGCTCCGGCTGCACGTGGCCACCTCACACCTGCCGGTCAAGGACATTGTGGAAACCCGGGTGCTGCTGGAATCATGGGCGGCCTCACGGGCCCGCCCGGAGGCGCCGTCCCTCGCGGAGGCCGGCCGGCTGCTGGACCAGATGGACGGCTGTGCGGGTACGGAGGCGTTCCTCGAACTGGACGTCCGTTTCCATCTGGCGCTCGCCAACGCCGCGGGCAACGCCGTGGTCAGCGCCATGATGGCTTCCCTGCGCGAAGCCATCCAGGGCTACGCGGGCCGGCTCACCGGAAACCTGCCCGACTGGGACTCCACCGCGGCCCGTCTCCGCGCGGAACACCGGGGCATTCTGGCGGCCATCAGCGCCCACGACGGCGGCCGCGCGGCCCGGTTGGTCGCGGACCACATCGAGGGCTACTACGCGGAAGCCGGGCTGGGCTCAGGGGACTGACCCGCCGGCCGGACCCGTCATGGATTCCGCGGAAAGTCCCGGTGATTCCTGCAGGGCCTTTCACATTGGCATCATCAGCCCCTAGAGTATCTAACACATGGTTGTTTGATGGCTCAGCATCGGCACACCGCCATGTCAGTCAAATGGGGTTGCCGTTCGCTTGAGCAAAGGAATAGGGAAATGTCTTCGGAGGCTAACTTCTCCAACGCACGGTTCTTGACCGTGGCTGAAGTCGCGGACGTCATGCGCGTGTCCAAGATGACCGTGTACCGGCTTGTCCATTCCGGTGAAATGCCGGCTGTCCGCTTCGGCCGCTCGTACCGGGTGCCGGAGAACGCCGTCGAACAGTATCTCAAGGGTGCTGTCGTCGACGGGCACACGGAAACAGCCTGAGTCTTACCGCGGCGCCGGCTGCTGCCGGAATTCTGGCTGCAGGCGTCCGGGAGTACCTGCGGTCGTGGTGTGCCCCCGGGAGGCGGTACCCTGTTAAGGAACGTTTTACGTCATTGTAAGAACCTGTCCGTTGTTTCAGTCTGCTGCTTAGCCCGCGGACCCTTCCCAACAGGCAGGTACTGCATCTAGCCGGTAAGGAACTTTCGTGGGTTCAGTTATTAAGAAGCGTCGCAAGCGTATGGCCAAGAAGAAGCACCGCAAGCTGCTTCGCAAGACGCGCCACCAGCGTCGCAATAAGAAGTAGAGATACTTCGCAGAGTGTGAATGCCCGTTGCCTTCCAGGCGGCGGGCATTTTCATTGGGGTTTTCGACGCCGGTTTGGCCTGGCGACGCGCTTTCACGCTGGCGACGCCGGTTTGGCCTGGCGACGCGCTTTCACGCTGGCGACGCCGGTTTGGCCTGGCGACGCGCTTTCACGCTGGCGACGCGCGGATTCGCGTAGCGCCCGGCAGAATGCGCCGCGCCAGAATGAAAGCGCAGCGAAAACTGGCGCGGGGCGGATCCGCAGGTGGAAGGGTGCCCGCAGGCTACATAGTGGGGCCTCGGAAGCGGGAGAAACCCCGCCAGAGGCCGTAGATGACCCCGCCGGCCGTGGCGGCCTTGAGGCCCAGAGTCGCTGCGCGGCGTCCGGAGCGGAAATCGTAGACCGGCCAGTTGTTCTCCCGGGCGTGCCGGCGCAGCCGCGAATCCGGGTTGATGGCCACGGGATGGCCCACCATGCTCAACAGCGGGATGTCGTTGTGTGAGTCGCTGTAGGCCCAACAGCGGTTGAGGTCCAGGCCCTCGGCGTCGGCGATCCCGCGGACAGCGAGTGCCTTCGCGGGGCCGTGCAGAATGTCGCCGACCAGTCTGCCGGTGTATGCCCCGTCCACGATCTCGCCCACCGTGCCGAGGGCGCCGGTGAGGCCCAGCCGCGTGGAGATCACGGTAGCCACCTCGATCGGCGTCCCCGTCACGAGCCAGACTTTACGGCCCACCCGGAGATGCTGCTCGGCGAGGGCCTTGGCGCCCGGCCAGATCCGGGACTCGATCATTTCGTCGTAGACCTCTTCGCCCAACGCCTCGACGTCCTCCACCGTGATGCCGGCGGCCAGGGTGAGGGCGGAGTCGCGGACGGCGTGAACGTCATCCATGTTCTCGCCGCGCAGCACGAACATCAGCTGTTTCCACGCAAAACCGGCGGCCTCGCGGAGGGTGAAAGCACCGCGCTGGTGCATCTTGCGCGCCACATGGAACAGGCTGGCGCCCCGCATTAGGGTGTTATCGACGTCGAAGAAAGCGGCCTCGCCTTGCTGCGGCGGCGCAACAGGCTGTCCGGCCACGGCGACGTACTTCTCCTCGGGCATTCCCTGAGTCTAGCCAACGCGGCGGCTGGTTGCCGTCGGCCGGGCTACGGACCCCGGGCAGGCTGTGCCGTGCGTCGACGCCGGAGGGTATGCCGGGCTACCGTGGAACCATGCCCACGCCCCTCCCCGATGTAGTTCTGATCACCAAAGCCGACTGCCACCTCTGTTCAGACGCGCGCGCCGCCGTCGGCCGGGTCACGGAAGCCCTTGGCCTCGGCTGGAGCGAACAGTCGGTGGATAACGACGTGGCGTTGCGTGAGCGGTTTGCCGAGGAGATCCCGGTGGTGCTGGTGGACGGTGTCCAGCGGGATTTCTGGAAAATCGATGAAGTCCGGCTGGAGCGGACTCTGCGCAGGGCCCTTCAGCCGGGAATCTGACGCGGCGCCGCCCGAACAGCTGCCTGCTTTGTTGGCCGAACGGCCGGGGCCCTAGAGTGGGAGGCACAACGCGACGCAATGGAGCAGATAGTGACTTCGCTGGATTCAACTCCCGAGGCTGTGCACGGGGGGACGGGGGCTGCAGCAAAGCAGATTCCGCCCGCGGCCGTATCCCGGCTGACCATCTACCTGCGCGCCCTGACCACGTTGCTGGCCGAAGGGGTGGACCGGGTCTCGTCCGAGTCACTGGCCGAAGCCTCGGGTGTCAGTTCATCCACGCTGCGCAAAGACCTCTCCCACGTCGGCTCCTACGGCACCCGCGGTGTGGGCTACGAAGTGAAGTACCTCAACCGGCATATTGCCGCGGCCCTCGGCCTGACAC
Organism: Arthrobacter sp. CG_A4; assembly: GCF_035985125.1. NCBI lineage: Bacteria > Bacillati > Actinomycetota > Actinomycetes > Micrococcales > Micrococcaceae > Arthrobacter > Arthrobacter sp. CG_A4. The sequence continues at coordinate 99,512 of NZ_JAXCID010000008.1, forward strand.
AGGACTGGAAGGTCGCCATTGTTGGTGCGGGCAACCTGGGCAAGGCCCTCGCGCGGTACGGCGGCTTCGAATCCCGGGGCTTCGACATCGTTGCGATCTTCGACGCCGACCAGATGGTGGTGGGCAGCGAGGTCGGCTGGCTTCGGGTCAGCGACGCAGCGGATCTTCAGCAGGTGCTGCAGCGCACCGGTACCAACATGGTGGTGCTGGCGCTGCCGGCCGCGGCGGCGCAGAGTGTCTGCGACAGTGTGATTGCCGCGGGCGTCCGCAGCATCCTCAGCTTTGCCCCGGTGATGCTCCAGGTGCCGCCGGGGGTAAACCTGCGCAAGGTGGATATGGCCACTGAACTCCAGATCCTCGCCTATCACGCACAAAGGGCGCAGAACCCGGAGGATGCCGACTAGTTTCAGTCGGGCCGTCCGGATCCCGCGCCCTGCGCGCCGTGCCTGTTTAGTTGGGTGCGCCCGGCTGTCCGTACGGGTTAGCGAACGGCTGGCGCTTGCTGAAATAGGGCGAGTTCGCGGGGAGGTAGAGCAGCACGATGCCCGCGATGCCGAGGACGGCCGCCAGGGTTGAAAGACCCAGCGGGAAGAGGCTGAAGACCGACAGTGCGGCGAAGACCGTGCCCAGGATACGAGCCCAGTTCTTGCCCTTGCGGACGTTGAGGGCGACGAGGGCGTAGAGGCCGGCGCTGATTGCCGCGAAGACGAGGATGGTGCCCGTCAGAAACGGCTTGAGGTCCTCGTACGCCACGTCGGTGCCGCTGGCGCTCATCTGCTGCTGGAACATGTCCCGCATGGCGGCGCTGTCCAGGGCACCAAGGGATACCAGAAGGGAGATCACCCACACCGCACCGGAGGCGACGATGAGCCAAAACGCGATGTTGACCTGCTTCGGCATGGCCGCGGGAGCTTGTGGCTGGCCGGGGCGGCCCTGGGCATACGGGGACTGGCCGTACTCGGCCTGCCCGTACTGAGGTGGAGCCTGGCCGTACTGCGGGGCGGCGGGTGCGTTCTGGCCGTACTGAGGTGGAGCCTGGCCGTGCTGCGGGGCGGCGGGTGCGTTCTGGCCGTAGCTCGGCATCGGCTTTTCGCCCGGCGTGTTGCCGTCCGGGTTGGCCGGCGGGACGGGAGGGATACTCATGGCGGTCCTTTTGCATGTCGGTCTGGAGCGGCTACCGGGACCAGAATCCTGCCCTGCCCCCAGCATGGGTATCTCCACCGTACCGCGGGCCGGTCGCTGCGCGGATCATTCCCGAGAGGTATTCTCAGCCCGCGTACAACGCGTCCAGTGCAGTGCAAGCGGAGGGGCCGCCGCGGGGCTGGTGCCCTGCAACGGCCCCTCAGCCACCCTCAAACGGTTTCTCTCCGGCCCCGGATCAGGCGCGGCCCTGGATCAGGCGCGGCCCCGGACGGAAGCGAACCAGGCCTGGGAATTGGGCAGCCACATCAATACGGTCGCCGCGAGGCTGATGAGGAACCCGGACCAGTTGGTGCCCCGTCCGTCCACGGCGCCGGCGCTGATGATGTTCAGCAAGAGAGAAATGCCGGCAACGATCGTGAGGGCAAACCGGGCCCATTCATGGCCTTCCTTCATTTTCATGGCCAGGACAATCTGGGCCGCGGCCAGCGCGAGGGCAACGAGCGCCAGCAGCAGAACCACCAGTCCCACGCCAGGCGCGAATGCGAAGAGGACAAATGATCCGAAGAGGACGATGATGCCGCCCAGCAGGCCCAGAAGCCCGCCAATCAGCCAAACCCAGTAGGAAACTTTCAGTTCGGTCGGCATCCCAGTGACGGTGAACATGCCGGAGAGGCCACCCCGGGGCATAACGTCATTGAAGGTCTTAGGACGCCCTGCCGGCATCTCGAAGCGGAACCCGCCCGCCGGCGCAGGCCGGTCTTGCGGATACCCCTGCGGGGGTTGGCCGGAGCCCGACGGCGGCTGGTAGCCCTGCGGTGCCTGATACCCCTGCGGGGGTTGGCCGGAGCCCGACGGCGGTTGGTAGCCCTGCGGTGCCTGATACCCCTGCGGGGGTTGGCCGGAGCCCGACGGCGGCTGGTGGCCCTGCGGGGGTTGGCTGGAGCCCGACGGCGGTTGGTAGCCCTGCGGCGTCTGGTAACCCTCCGGGACCGTCGGTGTTACCTGGGGCGGCTCGGAGCCAGCGGGCGGAGCGTTGCTGCCCTGCGGCGGCTGGGCACCCGGTTGCTGCGGGGGAGTTACATCACTGGGGTTGCTCATGGCTCTCACTGTAGACCGCGCGTGTGCCGATATCTAGGAATCTGAGCCGATTGCGGACAATGCCGAGGCGCCTATATTTCAAGGCCCCGAGTTAGTCCGGCAGCACGTCCGGCAACATGTCCAGCGGCAGCCGGGCCGGGGTAATATAGGGCAACCCGCTCCATCGCGGGGATGAAGCGGGTTGCCGGCGGTTTCAAGCCGCGGTGACCGGCCCGATTTGCACGCCAGGCCGGCCCAGGAATGCTGGCTAGGCAGCCGGTGCGATGAAAGCCAGTTCGAGGTTGACGGCTACCTTGTCGCTGACCAGCACGCCGCCGGCCTCGAGGACCGCGTTCCACGTCAGGCCGAAGTCCTTGCGGCTGATGGTGGTCTCGGCGGACAGACCGGCGCGGGTGTTGCCGAACGGGTCAACCGCAACGCCGTTGAATTCGGTCTCCAGGGCCACCGGGCGGGTGACACCCTTGATGGTGAGCTCGCCCTGGAGTTCGTAGGCCTTCCCCTTGGGGACGATGTGCCTGGAGACGAAGGAGATTTCCGGGAACTTCTCGACGTCGAAGAAGTCTTCGCCGCGGACGTGGCCGTCGCGGTTGACATCGCCTGAGTCGAAGCTCGCGGTCTTGATGGTGGCGCTGACCTTCGAGTCGGCAACGTTCTCGGCGAGGTCCAGGGTGGCTTCTGCATCCTTGAACTGGCCGCGGACCTTGCTGATGCCCGCGTGGCGGACGGTGAAGGCAATCTCGCTGTGCGAGTTGTCCAGGGTCCAGGTGCCGGTGGTGACGTTGACGGGAAGTGCCATGGTGTTCTCCTTGAAGTCGGGTGTGGCGACAGATTTGATCATTGGCCGAAACCTCATTAGTTGAAGTCTCAACTAACTGCTCACCCAGTATAAACATGCATTTGCATCTTTTATTCCACCGCCGGGGAACATTTCTCAAAACCCGTCAGTTCTACCTGTTGTAGAAGATTTCGTCATTGCCCCTGCACTTTGAGAAACTGGTACACATGCCCCAAGCCACTGTTCATCTGCTCCGCCACGGTGAGGTCCACAATCCCGACGGTGTCCTCTACGGGAGGCTGCCGGAATTCCACCTCTCCGCGCTCGGCCGGGAGATGGCCCGGACGCTTGCGAAGCACTTCATTGAGCGGTCCGCGCAGGGGGCGAAGATCGTCCATCTGGCCGCCTCACCGCTGACCCGCGCGCAGGAGACGGCACAGCCCATCGCTGCGGCGCTCAACCTCGGGATCACCACCGAGGACCGGATTATCGAGGCCGCCAACTACTTCGAAGGAGCCCACGTCACCAAGGCCGAACTCCTCAAGCCGAAGCACTGGCCGATGCTGCGCAACCCGCTCCGGCCCTCCTGGGGAGAACCGTACAAGGAACAGGCGGCCCGGGTGATCGCCGCCGTCCAGGATGCCCGCCGTCGGACGATCGAACTCGGCGGCGAAGACGCAGAGGCCATTCTCGTCAGCCACCAGTTGCCCATCTGGACCACCCGCTTGAGTGCGGAGAATAAACCGCTCTGGCATGACCCGCGGAAACGCGAATGCACGCTCACCTCGCTCACCTCGCTGGTGTTCGACGACGCCGGGAACCTCGTGCGCGTTGACTACAGCGAGCCGGCTGCCGTTCTCCTGCCCGGTGCCTCAAGAACCCCGGGAGCCTGAGCATGGGCAGCACTCATCTACCCTTTGGCCGCCCGGCACCGACCCGGCGCAGCGTCCTGACAGCTGGAGGCGCGGCGATCGCCGTCGTGCTGGGCCTCTCCGCTTGCGCGCAGGAAGATGCGCTGGCCAAGCAGGCTAAGGCCGGCGACAACAAGAACTACGTGGCCGGCGACGGCTCGGTGACGGAGTTCGCCGTTGCGGACCGCAAGACCCCCATCGCCATCAAAGGCACCCTCTTCGACAGCACCGCCGTGACGCCCGATGCCTTCCAGGGCAAGGTCACCGTGCTCAACTTCTGGTTCGCCGCATGTGCCCCCTGCCGGGTCGAGGCGCCCTCGCTGGAGGCGCTGCACCAGGAATTCAAGAGCCAGGGCGTGCAGTTCTTCGGCGTGAACCTCCGCGACGAGAAAGCCACTGCGGACGCATTCGACAAGTCCTTTGGCCTCACCTACCCGAGCTTTAACGACAAGGACGGTGCGGTGCTGCTTGCTGTCTCCGGCCTGGTCCCACCGGGCGCCGTTCCCACCACACTGGTGCTGGACAAGCAGGGCCGGGTAGCGTCCCGCGTGCTCGGCGAGATCCAGAAGGGCACCCTCAAGTCCCTCATCGCAGCAGCCGTGGCCGAGTAGCGGACGGCGCAGACCATGAACAGCCCCTTTGCCGAAGCCATACTGAGCGGCTCGCTGCTGCTGGCCATCCCCGTGGCGCTCCTGGCCGGACTCGTCTCCTTCCTGTCGCCCTGCGTGCTGCCTCTTGTGCCGGGCTACCTGGGCTACGTCACCGGCCTGACCGGCGTCGACCTCCAGATGCAGAAGCGCGGCCGCATGCTGGCCGGAATCGGGCTCTTTGTCCTGGGCTTCTCGGTGATCTTTGTGCTGCTCGGCGGGGCATTCGGCCAGCTGGGCGCACTGGTCACAGGCTCGCAGAATGCTTGGATCACGCAACTTCTGGGCATCTTCGTGATCATCATGGGTGTGGTTTTCCTGGGCGGCTTTGGTTGGCTCCAGCGGGACGCCAAAATACGTGCCAGACCGCCTGCCGGGCTGTGGGGTGCGCCCCTGCTGGGCATCACCTTCGGGCTGGGCTGGGCGCCGTGCATCGGGCCCACTTTCTCCGCGGTCCAGCTGTTGAGCCTGTCCGGCGGATCTTCGGCGGCCAAGGGCGCGTTCCTGGCCTTCGTGTATAGCCTCGGCCTGGGCATTCCCTTCCTGCTGATTGCCCTGGCCGTGCGCCGCGGCATCGGCGTGATGTCCTTCTTCCGCCAGCACAGGCTCGCCATCCAACGCACCGGCGGCGGGATCCTGATTGTGCTGGGCCTGCTGATGGCCAGCGGAGTCTGGGGCACCTGGGTTTCCGCGTTGCAGTACTGGTTCCAAAACGATGTGAAATTGCCGATCTGATGAGCGAGCGAGTGAACGTAGAGAAGAAGTCCCCAGCCGGCGGCGTCACGTCCGAGGGCGGTACGCCCGGCGGCGTCACGTCCGAGGGCGTCACGCCCGAGGGCGCCAGCCCTGTGGCCGCTGCCAAGGCGGAAGCAGTCCTCCCGGTGCTCGGCCCGCTGGGCATGCTCCGATGGGCCTGGACCCAACTGACCAGCATGCGCACGGCGCTGTTCCTGCTGCTGATGCTCGCCGTCGCGGCGGTGCCCGGCTCGCTCTTCCCGCAGCGGCCCGCCAACCCGTCCATCGTCACGCAATACATCAAGGACCGTCCGGATTACGGCAAGCTTTTGGACACGCTGCAGCTTTACGACGTGTATTCCTCGGCCTGGTTCTCGGCCATCTACATCCTGCTGTTCATCTCGCTGATCGGCTGCGTGATTCCCCGCGCCATCGCGCACTACAAGGCGATGCGCTCACAGCCCCCGCGCACCCCCGCACGGCTCTCGCGGCTGCCCGAATACGGAACGCTGGTGATCGCCGCCGACGCCGGGATCCCGGCGTCGGGCGCCATCTCCGACGCCGCCGGGCTGCTGAAGAAGCGCGGCTACCGCGTTGACGTCCGGGACCCCGACGGCGCCCGGCCGTCCCTGGGCGCCGAGCGCGGCTTCCTGCGCGAAGTCGGGAACCTGCTCTTCCACACCTCACTGATCGGAGTCCTGGTCTCAATCGCAATCGGCGGCCTGTTCGGCTATAGCGGGCAGCGGATCCTGGTGGAGGGCGACACTTTCGTGAACACCCTCGTGGGCTACGACCAGTTCACTCCGGGCACCAACTTTCAGAGCGGCCAGCTGCAGCCTTACTCGGTCCAGCTGGACAAGTTCCAGGTCGCATTCGACCGCGAATCGAAGGGCAAGGTCGGCCAGCCCATCGACTTCAGAGCCGATGTGACCACGAAGGAAACCCCGGACGCGCCCGCCCAGAAGAACGTGCTGAAAGTCAATGACCCGCTGACCCTGGGCGGCACCAGCATGTACCTCACCGGCAACGGCTACGCCCCCGTCGTCACCATCCGCGACGGCGCCGGCAACGTCGCCATGCAGGGTCCGGTCGTGGCCAAGCTGCAGGGCGACAACTACTACTCGTCCGCGGTCATCAAGGTCCCGGACGCCAAGCCGGAGCAGCTCGCCTTCGCCGGCTTCTTCCTGCCCACCGCCTTCGTCACTGAGGAAGGCGTGTCCTTCAGCGGTGATCCCGAGCTGTTCAACCCCCAGCTGACCCTCAACTCCTACTTCGGCGACCTCGGGCTGGACGACGGCGCCCCGCAGAACGTCTTCGAGCTCGACGTCAAGAAGCTCACGCCGCTCAACGCCCGGAACCTCGACGCCGGCGGCATCACCCTCTCACCCGGCGCCACCTACACCCTGCCGGACGGCAAAGGCTCCATCAGCTTTGACGGCGTCAAGCGCTATATCGGCGTGGACATCCACCACAATCCGGGCCAGCTCTACGCCCTGATCTTCGCGCTCCTGGCGGTCGCCGGCCTGGTCACCTCGCTCTACGTGAACCGTCGCCGCGTCTGGGTCCGGACGGGAACCCACCAGGACGGCCGCACCATGGTCGAATACGGGCTTCTGGCCCGCGGCGAAGACCACCGGCTTGCCGGGGAGGCAACCGCGATCCGCAAGCTGCTGGCCGGTGCCTGGGATCTCGACGGCGCCGCCACCGGCTCCCAGCCGGCTCGTTCCACCGGCTCCCAGCCGGTTCCCGCCACCGGCTCCCAGCCGGTTCCCGCCACCGGCTCCCAGCCGGCTCGTTCCACCGGCTCCCAGCCGGCTCGTTCCACCGGCTCCCAGCCGGCTACCAGCGGCAAGGCGGATAATGGCCGGGCGGGCACGGACGTGTCCGGAGCCGGTAGAGCGCTGCCCTCCCCGGACCATCCCCCAGCAGACGTCATCCAGTCATCAGCCGGCTCGCGTGAGTCAAAGAAGGATCAGTAATGCCTCCCATCAACGAAACCATGGGCCAGTACAGCGAGCTGTTCATGCTCCTCGCGGCGGGCACCTACACGGTGGCGTTCATCGCCTTTGCCTGGGACCTGGCCAAGAGCAGCAAGATGTTGCGCGCGGTGGACCTCAAGGCTGCCGGGCTCGCCGATGCTGAGGCCACCCGCGTTCCCGTCACGGTTGGTGCCGGGGCCACATCGGGTGCCGTGGACCGGGCCGACTCGGACGTGGCCGGGCCGGTCGGACGGGCCGAGCGCCCGTCGTCGTCCGTTTCGCGCAGTGCCGCCGGTACCACCGGGATCGGCCAGACCGCCGACGGCGCCATGCGCTACGCCGGCGAACGGCGCGTCCCCGCCCGGGTCGCCGTCGCCCTGACCGTGCTGGGCGCGGCGATTCACGCCGCAGGCGTCATCACGCGGGCCATCGGCTCGGGCCGGGTGCCGTGGGGAAACATGTACGAGTTCCTGACTACCGGCGCGTTCGTGGCCGTGGCCGTCTTCCTGCTGGTCCTGATCCGGCGTGACCTGCGCTTCCTTGGCACGTTTGTCATTGGCCTGGCCATCATCATGCTGGTTGCGGCGTCCGTGGCCTTCTGGACGCCGGTGGGGCATCTCGTTCCCGCGCTGCAGAGCTACTGGCTGATCATCCACGTTTCCATTGCCGTGCTGTCCTCCGCACTGTTCACTTTGACCTTCGCCATGTCAGCCCTCCAGCTCGTGCAGTCGCACCGGCAGAAGACCATCGCGTCCGGCGGCGGGGACAAGCTGGGCTTCATGCGCCTGGTTCCGTCCGCGCTGAGCCTCGAGAACCTGTCCTACCGGATCAACGCCATCGCCTTCGTAGGCTGGACCTTCACGCTCATGTTCGGTGCCATCTGGGCCGAGAAGGCCTGGGGCCGCTTCTGGGGCTGGGATACCAAGGAAGTCTGGACCTTCGTGATCTGGGTGGTTTACGCCGGCTACCTGCACGCCCGCGCCACCCGCGGCTGGACCGGGACCCGCGCCGCCTGGCTGTCGATTGTCGGCTACCTCTGCGTGGTCTTCAACTTCACCATCGTGAACCAGTTCTTCAACGGCCTGCACTCCTACTCGGGGCTGTAAGCGCAGCACCGGGTCCGCGATTCGCCACCGATTCGCCACAAATGGCCGCTATGGAACCCTATTGTGCGCCGGTTTGCCACAAATGGCCGCTATGGAACCCCGCGTAGCGGCCATTCTGGTCAGATGGGTGTTGAGCGGGCCGACGATCTCCGCCGATTCGAACGAATGTCAGCTACGGAACCCCGTTCCGTGCCGATTCGCCACAAATGGCCGCTATGGAACCCTATCCTGCGCCGGTTCGCCACAAATGGCCGCTATGGAACCCCGCGTAGCGGCCATTCTGGTCAGATGGGTGTTGAGCGGGCCGACGATCTCCGCCGATTCGAACGAATGTCAGCTACGGAACCCCGTTCCACGCCGATTCGCCACGGATGGCCGCTATGGAACCCTATTCTGCGCCGGTTTGCCACGAATGGCCGCTATGGAACCCCGGGTAACGGCCAATCGCGTCAGATGGATGACGTACAAGGCGGTGCGCTGCGCGGAAACTACGATTGGGAACGGCCCGGGTGCTTTCCAGGGCCGCACCGGCCCACGCCCTGCATCGATTCGCCACGAATGGCCGCTATGCCACTCGGCTTCGCACCCGTTTGCCTCAGGTGGCCGCTGTTCCGTCGGTTTTGGCGGCCATCAGCGTCAGATGGGCGCACAGCGGGGCGTGCGCTGCGCTGTAACTTTGGCCGCACCGCAGGCAGATTGGATGCAGGAGTCCAGCCGCGCTCGGTCAGCGCAGCGCGCACGCGGCTAACGGCAGTCGGCTCCAGGCTAGGGGCGAACGGGGTCAAATCCCACTGCGTCAATACAACAACGCGCCATCCGGCATCCCTGGCATTTTCATCTCGAAAGATGTCGCTCCGACGCTGCGCCGGATTGGCGTGATGCGCGCCGTCGTACTGGACCGCGATCTTTTCCCGTTCATAGGACAGATCCGGGTCCTGGATCCAACCGCCCGTATGGTCGAATATCGGGACGTTGATTCCGGGCTCCGGAAGGCCATGGCGAGTGAGGAGCAGCCGGAGTTCGGTCTCCTTGGGCGAGTCCGTATTGGCGCGCATCAGTTCCCGGGCACGCATGGCACGCCGGTAGCCTGTTCTGCCCCGTTTCCCGGCGAGGAATGCGTCCAAAGCATCGACGGTGGTCAGAGGGTTCCTCCGATGCAGCAGGAAGTCGCCGGCAATCACCAAATCGTCGAGGCTCAGGATTCCGGCAAGATCGAACCACGTCCGCAGTGGGGAAGTGCAGCTCACCCAGTCCCCGGTCACGATCTCGTCCGGTTGGAGTGACTGCTGGTGGCCAACGACATTCTTGCGCCGCACGGCCCGCCTGCCCGGATCGCTCGTCAGATGGACGCCAATCAGGATCTTTAGTGCACTCGGCAGAGGGAAACCCCACAGCACTGCCGCAGAGAGGTGGCTCACGACGGCGCCGGTCACGGCAGTCAGGGCCCGCAAACGTGCCAGCAACGTGTCCGGGGCGGTGGTCGGGGCGCGCACTCCGAAACAGGGACTGACCAGGTCACGAGCCCGCGTCCGACGGCGGCTGAGCCCGGCGGCGCGGCCCTGGGTCACGGTGAAGGGCTGGTTTCGAAGATGCGGGGGAAGCTCGCTGGGACGGTGCATACGAGCATTCTGCTCCCGCCCGACGGGGTGCCGGGGGTTATCCACAGGTCAGGCGCAGTGTGGAGGAATAGTGGGCCTTGTGAGCGGCATGCGTGGGCGCCGATTTGTGACGGCCGTTCGGCGGAAATGGCCGCTATGCGGGCTGGTATTCCGGCCAAGTGTGGCAAACGGGTGAAGTAAATGTCCGAGACGGGGGCTTGGACGTAACCCTGAGCGGGTCCCGGGAAGGAAATGCCGGCAGGGGCCGCGGGAATCCGACAGGGCAGGGGGTAACAGGTGGCCCAGTGGGCTACTTGACCTCGTCGGTCCCCTGAGCGCCTGCGTCGTCAGAAGCGCCGGCAGCGCCTGCATCGTCGGAGGCGCCGGCGTCGCCGGAACCACGGGCGTCGCCTGCCTCGCCAGAGCCAGAGCCGGATCCGGCGGCGGTGCCGCCGTCGAGCTTGCGCTCTTTGGCGTTGAGTTCGTCCTTGAGCTTCTTAAGCCTGTCGGCCTCGGCCTGGTTGCGGCGGCGGATTTCGAGCCTGCGCAGGAAATCCGGGTCGTCGTCGGGGGCGACGGGGTGGCTGTACCTGGCCGGGGCCGGGCCGGTGCCGCGCGGGCGGCCGATCAGGAACCACAGGACTGCGCCGACCACCGGAAGAACAATCTGGACCACGATCCATGCCGGCTTCGAAATGCCTTTGGTCTGGCGCGCGTCGGTGCGGATCACATCGATGAGTCCGTAGACAAATACGACAAGTACGGCGACGGTGACCACTACACGGAGCATACGTTCAGTCTAGCCTCCGGGGAGGCGCCGGCGCCCTCCGGGGCCAGGACGACGACGAAGCGGCCGGGGCGGCGCCCTCCAGACTGTTGGACGACGACGACACGGCCGGGGCGGCGACGACGGGGCCAGGCCGTCGCTCTCCGGGTCCCGGCGGACGGCACCCCCGGGCAGGTCCGCCTCCGGGCAGCTAAACTTGAACTGTGGCTTTCCTAAAATACTCACTGATCCGTCTGGTGCTTTTCGCACCACTTTTCGCTCTGTTCCTCTACCTGCAGCTCGGATGGCTCCTCGCCGTCCTCTGCGCCGGCATGATGGCCTTCGCTATCAGCTACTTGTTCTTCCAGAAACAGCGCGCCGCGGCTGCCGAATCGCTCCACCAGCGCTTTTCAGGTATGGCCAAGCCGTTGCGCAGCGCCGGGGAAGTGGACGACGCCGACGCCGAGGACCGCCTCGTCGACGCCCACCCGGACGTCACCGTCCGCGCGGAGAACCGCACGAAGGACTCCCGGGAAACGGGCTCCTAGAAGCCTCGGCTCAGCACCAGGCCCAGCGAGAACAGCACCGCGTAGCCGAGGTTGATCAGTCCGGTCTGCTTGAGCACCGGGATCAGGCTCTTGCGCCGCCGGCCGGCGATCATCAGCCAGGACGGCATGAGGCTGGCCGGGATCAGCAGCAGTACAATCAGCATCCATGGCCGTCCCGGAGCTAGCACAACCGGCAGCAGGATCGCGACGGCGAGCATCAGGACGTAGCTTTCACGGGCGTGCTTGTCTCCGAGCCGCACCGCCAGCGTCTTCTTCCCGGCTTTCCGGTCGGTGGGGATGTCGCGGACGTTGTTGGCCATCAGCAGGGCGCAGGCAATCAGGCCCGTGCCAATCGCGCCGATGATGGCGGCAAGGCTCAGCCGGCCAGCCTGCGTGTAGGTGGTACCGAGCGTGGCCACGAGCCCGAAGAACACGAAGACGAACACGTCACCCAGGCCCAGATAGCCGTAGGGATTCTTACCGCCGGTGTAGCCCCACGCCGCGAGGACACAGCCGAGGCCCACGAGGATCAGCCACCACGCCTGCGTGATAATGACGAGGGTCAGGCCGAACACCATGGCCAGCGCAAACGCGGCGAAGGCAGCGTACTTGACCTGCCCGGGCCGGGCGGCGCCCGAGCCGACCAGCCGCAGCGGACCCACCCGGTCCTCATCGGTGCCGCGGATACCGTCCGAGTAGTCATTGGCGTAGTTCACGCCGACCTGCAGCAGCAGGGCCACGAGGGCGGCCAGGGCGGCGTTGAGCGGACGGAACGCGTCCATCTCGTACGCGGCCGCGGTGCCGATCAGGACCGGCGCAATCGCGGCCGGCAGGGTGCGCAGACGGGCGCCTTGGATCCATTGAGCGGCTGTGGCCACGGTCAGTACCTCGCGTTGATTCGGCTAAACCGGGAGTGCCCGGCCTATCTATTTTCCCTGATGCAGCCCGTGGAGCCGAACAATCATGCCGAGCCGGTCCGGTTTCCCGTTTGGCAGCATCAGCAGTTCACCCGCGACAAGTACGGTTTTCGGGGCCAGCCGGCCCAGGAGCGGCGCCCGGAGGGCACTCGCGGTGACGTCCTCGATGCCGGCCGGGGAACTGTCAGCAACCGCCACGTAGGCGGCGAGCGCGTGGCCCCACTCCGCGGAGGGGACACCGGCCACGAAGGCAGCCAGCACGCCGTCGAGCTTCTCCAGCTCCGTCTGCACATGCGCGGCGGAGACTTTCACGCCGCCGGTGATGACGACGTCGTCGGCCCGGCCGAGGACCGTGAGCTTCCCGTCCCCGTCCAGCTCGCCGAGATCGTCCGTGCGGTACCATCGGACGCCGTCGTCCTCGACGAATGCTTCCGCAGTGAGTTCCGGGGTGCCCAGATAGCCCGCGGCGATGGTGGCGCCGCCGAGCAGGATCCGCCCGTCGCCCTCCACCCGGACCAGGACGTCTTCGAGCGGGAAGCCGTCGTACACGCACCCGCCGCAGGTCTCGGCCGAGCCGTAGGTGGTCACCACGTGGACGCCAGCCGCTCGCGCCGCGGCGAGCAGTCCCGGTGACGCCGGGGCGCCGCCGAGCAGGATGGCATTGAAGCGCCGCAGCACCGCGAGCGTCTCCGCGGAGGGGGCGTCCAGCAGCCGCTGCAGCTGGGTGGGGACGAGGGACGTGAACCGGATCCTGTCCGTGAGCTCGAGCGCGGCGGTGGTGAAGGCCGCCGGGGTGAAGCCGCCGCTGAGGTCCATGACCCACGGCCGGGTGCCGGCGAAGAGCGAGCGGACCAGGACCTGCAGGCCGGCCACATACTGGACCGGGAGTGCCAGCAGCCACTGCCCCTCGCCCTTGAGCGCAAAGGCGGTCGCCACGGACGAAGCCGCCAGCGCCTCAAGCGTCAGGACGGTCGCCTTGGGCGTGCCGGTTGACCCGGAGGTCCGCACCACGGCGGCGGCGTCCGCAAAGCCGGGGGTGTCAACCAGTTCAATGATCGGTGAGCCGTCGGGTCCGGCGGAGAGTTCGACGGCGGGGCCCTCACCCCGGAGGGCAGCCGCCAGCGCCGTCAGGGCGGGCTCGATGTTCACGGTTCCGGAAGTCACGGGAGCCTTAGAAGTAGTAGGGGAACTTGGACCAGTCCGGATCGCGCTTTTCCAGGAAGGCTTCCTTGCCCTCCACCGCCTCGTCCGTCATGTACGCCAGCCGTGTGGCTTCGCCGGCGAAGACCTGCTGGCCGGCGAGCCCGTCGTCGGCCAGGTTGAAGGCGAACTTCAGCATCCGGAGAGCCTGCGGGGACTGCCGGGCGATATCGGCGGCGTATTCCAGGGCCACCTCCTCGAGCCGGGCGTGGTCCACCGCCTCGTTCACGGCGCCCAGCCGGACCATGTCCTCGGCCGAATACTCGCGGGCGAGGAAGAAGACCGCGCGGGCGGATTTCTGGCCGATCTGCCGCGCCAGCAGCGCGGAGCCGTAACCGGCGTCGAAACTGCCCACCGTGGCATCTGTCTGCTTGAACTTGCCGTGCTCGCGGGAGGCGATGGTGAGGTCCGAGACGACGTGCAGCGAGTGCCCGCCGCCGGCCGCCCAGCCGTTCACGACGGCGATGACCACCTTGGGCATGGTGCGCATGAGCCGCTGGACTTCGAGGATGTGGAGCCGGCCGGCGCGGGCCGGGTCTATGGTCTCCTGGGTCTCGCCCTCGGCATAGCGGTAGCCGTCGCGGCCGCGGATCCTTTGGTCGCCGCCGGAGCAGAAGGAGTGGCCGCCGTCCTTGGCGGAGGGGCCGTTGCCGGTGAGCAGGACGGTGGCGACGTCGGGGGTCATCCGGGCGTGGTCCATGGCGCGGTAGAGCTCGTCCACGGTGCCGGGGCGGAACGCGTTGCGGACCTCCGGGCGGTTGAAGGCGATGCGCACCGTGGGCAGGTCCCGGACTACGTCTCCCTCGGCGGAGCGCTGCACCTGCCGGTGGTAGGTCATGTCCTGGAAGTCGTCAAATCCGGACACTATGCGCCACCGGGTGGGGTCAAAGACGTCGGATACCTTGGCGGGGATTTCGTTGCTCACGGTCCGAGTCTAGTAATTGGCTCAGCAGATGCAGAACTCGTTGCCTTCCGGGTCCGCCATGGACGGCGATGTGCATGCGCAGTGTCATGGAAAGAAAGGACGACGCCGGCGGTCCAGAGGAAGGTGGCCGATGGAACGTTCCCGCGGAATTTCGCGCCTACCCCATGCAACGCGGGGTCACTTAGGGCTCGCTGATTATTTAGTTGGTGTGTCTCTGGTTTTGAGGGTGTAGTTCCATTCGGGGTGCCATTCGTGTCTGGTCAGGGTGCCGCTGTCTT